>JBAQJU010000218.1:0-27860 GCA_049300475.1 Terriglobales bacterium
GAATGCCGAAGGCCATGAGCAGCCCGAAGATGCCACCCGAAGCGCCAACCGTTCCGATCCGTGGATCCATACCCAGAAAATGTGTATAGGAGACAGCTATCGTCACCAGTGCTGCGCCCACCACGCAGAACAGGTAGCACTCAAGAAAACGCCGCGAGCCCCAATCGCGTTCGAGGTAGGCTCCGATAAACCAGAGGGTGAGCATGTTGAAAAAAACATGGCTCCAGCCTTGGTGCAAAAACGAATACGTAACCAGTTGCCAGATCTCGCCCTTCAGCACGTCAACCGGCCGCAGCCCGAACCAATCGTTAAGCCAACCCTGGAGGTCAATTCCGAAAACGCGTCCTGCGATCAACTCAAGCAGAAAAATTGCCGTGCACGCGAGGATTATCCGTTTTACCCATCCGGCGAAGGGCGGGAAGCTGAACGAGATGGTGCCGCCGCGTCTCATGAAAAATCGTTTCTACCTTTCCGGTTCGGGCACGATGGGCAGGCTGCGATGGCCAGCGGCGTCGAGCGCGCGGACAGCGAATATCACATTATCCTTCGAAACCTTCAGGGTTGCACGTGTACCGTTGGTTACCTCTTGGACGTATTCCCAATCGGGTGCGCTCGTTGACCGCCAAATGACCTCGTATGCAGTGGCGCCCGGCGAAGGGTCCCAGGTCAGAGTCGTGTCGTTTTCCAGTTGCCTGGTGAGGGTTCTCACGTTTGCCGGTGGGGCGGGAGCCGAGGCGAGCGAGGCCAGGGTCGCGGCATTCAGCCGCGCTACGTGAGCGATATAGTCGAAGTTGACGAACTTGGGCAGATCGCCATATTCGATGCCGTTTTCCGTCCGGACATTCTGGTGCTGGTGGTTGTAGTCTTCGCGGTATTCCGTAAGGCGGACAGCGGCGAATCCCTGCTGGTTGAAAGAATAATGGTCTCCGCCGCGCAGAAATCGGTCCAGCCGGAAGATGAGCAGCGGCTTCACTCCAGTATCGTAGGTGCGGCCGACATCGGCGATGTAGCGCGCCAGTTCACGCGAAGCCGAGTCACTCTCGCCACCCAGCGCGCGGATGCGGCGAATCTCCTGTTCGGTCGCGGCGTTCGGGATGCCTTCGGAGAACACGCGTACCACGGTCGGGTCCTGCCCCGGATTCCGGTCGCCGCCCACGATGTCATTATTCAGGACGGCTTCGAGCTTCCAGGCCTGCTGCTTGGCCACTTGGGCAAAGTGCTTGCTGCCATACAGCCCCTGTTCTTCACCCGCGACAGTCAGGAAGATGAGGGTTGCCGGAAACCTGACTCCATTTCCAAAAGCCTTGCTCAGAACTCGGGCGCATTCCAGGCTGACGGCGGTGCCGCTGCCATCATCGTTCGCGCCGGGAGCGGGATCGGTGCCATTGAAGTTATCGCTATTGCGCGAGTCGTAGTGGCCAGTGACAAGCACGATACGACTGGCCTGCGCTGGGTCGGAGCCACGCAGAACCGCATAAACATTAGTGATTTCGGTGGGATTCCTGATGCGGTCGCTGGGCTGTTCGGTGAATGCATCGGTCTTTACCTCCAGGCAGCCGCCGCAAGCCTTCGAATAGCGCTCGAACTCGGATTTGATCCAGTCGCGGGCCGCGCCGATTCCCTTGCCGGCCTTGATGGATGCTTCGTCTTGAGCGGAAAGGGTGGATCGATTGCCAAAGCTCACCAGTTTATCGATGGTTTGCTGGATGCGGTCCGCTGAGACTTGCTTGATTGCTTCAGCAATGTGGGCGTCGGCAGTCGCGGCTGAGGTAGCCGATTGCGCTGGGCACAAAATAGCGCCGCTTACCACTAACAGAGGGGCAACGATAGCTGCAACAAGAATTCTCAATCTGGCAGTCGCTTTCCCAACATTCGGGGTTTGGGCTCTCGGTTTGCAGGATCCGCGTATTCCAGAATTTTCCCAATATGCCACTTGACCTTTTCCTCGCGAAGAAACTAAATATAACAGGGGGACCCCGAACCTGGAGGAAAGCAATGGTGTACTGTCCTGAATGCGAAACCGATCTGGACATCGATGAAGATGAGGTGGATGAGGGAGCGGTGGTCTCATGCCCGGAGTGCGGCTCGGACTTCGAGGTGATCACTGTGAATCCCATCGAACTGAAGATGGTCGGCGAAGACGAGATCGACGAGGAAGATGAGGACGAGGAAGCGGCCGTCAAGGAAGAGGCCGACGACGAGGACGATCTCTGAGGACTCGGGCGATCATCTGGCCGCGTAATCTTGCAACTGGTGCGCTCCTCATCATGCTGGCGCTGCTCGCTCCTGCAATGGTGCGCGGGCAGGAAGACGGGAAGCCAAAGCCCTATGCGCTGATTTTCGGAACCGTCTGGGACCCAGACGGACATGCTCTTTACGCCGTCAAGGTCAAGATCCGGCGCGCCGACGAGAACAAAGCGCGCTGGGAACTCGAGTCAAATCACACTGGCGAGTTCGCCCAGCGAGTACCGGTTGGCCCGGGAGACTACGTTGTCTGGGCGGACGTAAAAGGGTATAAGCTCCCCGACGGTCGGCACCTGCATGCTGGGTCCGCGGTCCAGGTGCATATCGATAAAGACGAGCGGGCGGATATCGGTATTCACCTCAATTGGTAGTGGCCTTTGCGGAGTAAAACCGTCACAATGGATTCCATGAAGAAGGAATGGATTGCGGCTGCCCTGCTGGGATTGCTCTTCGTGGGATTGCTTTGTGCTCCGGCCATGGCGGCGCCGCAGTTGTTTGGGCGCGATAAGAAGCAGCAAGACAAGACCCGGCTCCTGACTGGGAAAGTGATGGATAGCGGCGACAATCCCTTGCCGAACGCTGTGGTCTACCTGACCAACACGCGCGACCACTCGGTGAAGACTTACATCGTAGGTCCAGAGGGCACGTATCGATTCCCGGCCCTGCAGCCGACCATTGATTACGAAGTCTATGCGCAGTATGAGAAGCGCAGGAGCCATACCAAGACCGTGAGCCAGTTTGACGACCGGACCCAGGTCTATATCAATCTGAAGATTGAAGTGAAGTAGAAGCCCCGCAGACAAGAAAAGGCCATCATTTCTGGTGGCCCTTTGTTATTGTGCAGGGGCTAAAGCCTCGTGTTCGGCGATCTTGCGCGGCGCGGCTTCAACAGGCTGCGGAAAAACTCCGATTTTGACGTTGCTTTGAAAGGGTGCGGCTTTTAGCCGCACCGTAAGTTACGCACAATCAACGCGGCTTTACAGGCTGCGGGAGCGTTCGCCCAAACAAATGACTTTTCCGCAACCTCTTCAAGCCGTGCCCTTCCACGAAACATTATTGCGGCATTTGTCCAACGAAACTTCAGCGAGTCGTGGAGGTAGAGGTCCCCTCGGCTTCCCTCGGGGCAGGCTCTTCGACTACGCCGCTCAGGATGATATGGGTTCAAGTATGGGTTGACTGGCGGTGATTGTGAACGCTCGGCATGGATTCTCAGCGGTCAGGACTGATGGTCAGCGCACGTCGCGGATTACGAGGATCATTCCGGGGCGCAGGGTTGCCAGGTTGCGGTTGCTCTGCTTGAGGGCGGAGACGGTAGTCTTGTAGGAACTGGCGATCGAGTAGAGCGTCTCTCCCGGTTTGACTTTGTGGTGGACTACTGCGACGGATGCGGTCTCGGGTGCGGCATGGTGGCGCGAAGTTTGGGTTTTCGCGACGGTGATCCTGGGGGAAGCGCTATGAGAAGAGTTGTGAGTCGATGAATTCGATGATGTCCATTTCGGCGATGGCCGCTCTGATGATGCCCGCTCTAACGATGACCGTTTCGATGCGACCCTGGTTTCCCTTACTTCTTTCGCGCCGGGCGTCACGGGCAGGTGGACGAGTAACGTCTTTCTTCCCGCCAGGCTTTCGCCCTTCAGTCGGTTCCAGCGGCGGATCATCGTGGCGGAGACTCCGAAGTTTTCAGCGACCAACTCGACCGTATCGCCCCGGCGAATCTTGTAGCGCGTGAGGGCTCGCGCGTAGGTCGTCGAATCGGACTGCTTGCCGGGAGCGATCGGGATGATCAGGCGGCTGTCGGGTGAGAGCGTAAGGTCGTCGAGGCCGTTCGCCTCGGCGATGGACTTGGGGGCGGTGTGATAGGTGCGCGCGATCGAGGCCAGCGTTTCGCCCGCCTGCACCTTGTGATAGCGCCACCAGACGCGCTTGTCGACCGGAATGGATGCAACCGCAGTCTGGAATTTGGCGGCACTTCCGGCGGGCAGGTGCAGTTCGAACCCCGCATCTTTTGGCGTCGTCAGACGCAGCAGGCTGGGATTCAGCTCCTGCAAATCGGAGGCGGAGGCATCGACGCACTCGGCCACCAGGCGCAGGTCGATGGGATAGTTGATCTTCACCGCGTCGTAGGGAACGGGTTTCTCCTTCACGATCGAAGCGAGCCCGTACTGGTCGGGATTCTTCGCCATGATGGTGACGGCCACGATGATGGGAACGTAGTTGCGCGTCTCCTTGGGGAGAACGTTGCGGCGGTAGAGTTCCCAGAAATCGGCGTAGCCCGTGCGCTTGACCGCGCTCTGCACGGTGCCGGGGCCGGAGTTGTAGGCGGCCATGGCGAGATACCAGTCTCCGAACTCGTTGTAGAGGTCTTTCAGGTGATGGGCGGCGGCGCGGGTGGCTTTCTCGGGATCCTGGCGGTCGTCGATCCACCAGTTGCGCTCAAGGCCGTAGCCTTGCGCGCGGCTGGCCATGAACTGCCACATGCCGCGAGCGCCGGCGCGCGAGACGGCGAGCGGATGGAATCCGGACTCGGCCTGGGCCAGATAGATGAGATCCTGCGGGACGCCCTCTTCTTTTAACGTCCGGCGAATCATGTCCTCGTATTGGCCGGAACGGGCCAGAGCGCGCTCGAATGTGCCGCGGCCGCGGTTGGAGAAGTAATTGATGTAGCCCGCGACCTGATCGGTCATCATGAGCGGCAGGTCGGAGCGGGTGGACTTGATCTCGGCTTCAGCCTTCGCCTTCACGTTCTGGTCGACGGCGGGCGTCGCTTCGTTGGCTTCGTCGATGGGCGCGGGCTCGGATTGCTGCTCGGCGAATCCGTCTCCCTGTTCGAGGGCAGCGAGTTCCAGGCCATTGACGCCGTCGAGGATGCGGTTGAGTTCGGCTTCGAGGCGGTCGTCGGACTGGAGATCGAGTCCGCTGCCAAGCAAGAGGTTGAACGCCGAATCAAAATTCTGCTTCGCGGCTTCGAGGTGGCCGGCGCGGTAGTTGTCCTGGCCAGTCTGGTATTGTTTTTCGACCTTGGCGATGAGGTCGCCCACGGGATCGACCGAGAGCGCCTGGGCCGCGGCTGTCATTGGCGAATCGGTGCTGGCGGCGGAGGTGGCGGGCTTCTGGTGGATACTCCCGGGGGTCGCGTTCGCGTTCAGTGCCGGGGCCTGCGCCTGTGTGGGAGGCAAGAAGGTTTGCTTCTGCGCAGTCTGGCAGGCGAGCGTCGCTGCCAGCGAGGCGCAGAGCAAGATCGCGGGATACCGGTGGAGGAAAAACCTCATAGCTTCAAAAACATAGCCCAACCGCGTCCAGGGGACAGACGCAGCTTCTGGAGGCCCTGCTCTGACTTATTATCAGATGTTAATCGCGCGAAATTCGTTGGGTCAACGCTTCTTTAGGGCCATGTACCCATTACTTTAGGAACCGGATTGGGGATATTACCCCAGACCGGGCGGGAATGGCAACCACTACCCGAGCCGGACTGGGGCCTTCCCTGAAAGTCTCCTGGAAATTTCTGCTAGCATCTTGAGTCCACCGACTTTTGTGTCGCAAGCCCACACGGTGGGCATTCCGTGGAACCAACAGTGATCCATGGCAAAAAGCTGAATCGGAAGCCAATTCCCCTCATCGAAGGCGGTTATGAAAGCCATAGAGATAAAGCAAACCGGCGGACCAGAGGTCATGGAGTTGGTCGACATTCCTGTTCCGCAGCCGAAACCGAACGAAGCAGTCGTGAAGATTCACGCCGCGGGCGTGAACTTCATCGACGTCTACAACCGCGAGGGCCGTTATAAATCGCCGCTGCCGCTGGTTCTGGGACAGGAAGGTGCCGGTGTTGTGTCCGCGATTGGGTCCGACGTGCGCGGCTTCGCCGTCGGGGATCGCGTTGCCTATACGCTTGTGCTCGGCAGCTATGCCGAGTACGCCGCGGTGCCCGCCGACAAACTGGTAAAGATCCCCAGCGGCGTCAGTGAGCGCGAGGCGGCAGCGGCCATCCTGCAGGGGATGACCGCACACTACCTCGCTTACGACACTTTCCCGCTGAAGAAAGGTGAGACGGCTTTGATCCACGCCGCGGCCGGCGGCGTGGGCTTACTGCTGGTGCAGATGGCGCACAACATCGGTGCGCGGGTGATCGGCACAGTATCAACGGAGGAGAAGGCGAAGCTCGCGCGCGAGGCCGGAGCGGACGACGTCATTCTTTATACGCAAACCGATTTCGAAGCTGAAACCAAGCGGCTGACCGATGGCAAAGGCGTGCACGTGGTGTATGACTCGGTGGGCAAGACTACGTTCGACAAGGGGTTGAACCTGCTGCGCCCGCGCGGCATGATGGCGCTCTTTGGCGGATCGAGCGGGGCGGTCGCGCCCATCGACCCGCTGGTGCTCACCCAGAAGGGATCTATCTTTCTTACGCGACCATCGCTCGGCGCTTACGTGCTCACTTCTGAAGAGTTGCAGAATCGAGCCGGCGCAGTGTTCGCCATGATTCGGGATCACAAGCTCAAATTGCGGATCGAGCACGTCTATCCGTTGGCCCAGGTGCAGCACGCGCATCGCGATCTGGAAGGACGCAAGACTACCGGCAAATTGCTGCTGATACCGAATTGAACTGCGCAAGAATCTTCACCCAGATCGCGCCCACCCAGGTTAGCGCCCATAAGAACGAGCGCGAACCTGGGGCACCTCGCAATCAAGATGAAATCACATGCCATTCGTGGAATTGAAAAGCTCGCCGCATGCGGCCCAAGTCTCGCCTGTCCAGATTCATTACAGAGATGAAGGTACGGGGCCGCCCTTATTGTTCCTGCACGGCGGATGGGGCTATGGAGTCTATCCCATCGATCGCCAGATCGAGGCGTTGCGGGAGAAGGTGCGTTTTATCGTTCCGGATCGCTCGGGTCACGGTCGGTCCACAAATTTTGCCGGAGATTTGCCGATTGATTTTCATCGCCGCGCCGCCGACGAGACTCTGCTTGTGCTCGATGCGCTGGGAATCGAGCGCGCAGTTTTTTGGGGACATAGCGATGGAGCAGTCATTGCCGCGATGATTGGCCTGCGGGCGCCCGCGCGGTGCGAGCGGTTGATTCTGGAGGCGTTTCATTTCTATCGAAACAAACCGCGTTCAAACAACATTTTCTTCCAGCGCTTCGCCGACCATCCGGAAGCAGTCAGTGAAAAACTGCGAGCGCAATTGGCAGCGGACCACGGCGCGGAACATGGAGCGGAACACTGGGCCAACGTGGTCGAGCGGAATTGCCGCGTCTGGCTGCGGCTGGCAAGCGAGAGCATGCGGCCGGATGAAGATCTATATGGCGGGCAACTGGCCGGACTGCGAGTACCAGTGACGTTTGTACACGGCAGAGGCGATCCGCGAACGGAGCCGGGAGAGATCGAACGGGCGTGCACTGCGATTCCGGGCGCCGAGATTCGCTTTGTCGAAAGCGGGCGCCATAGTCCGCACAGCGAAGAGGCGGCTTGGAGCGAATGCAATCGGGTTCTCGGTGAATTGGTGGCCGGGAAATAACGGTTACAGGCAGGGCGGACGAATGCGTCCGCCCCTGCGCGAACGTTGCCGGTCACAACTTTTTCTTGCGTGAATAGCTCTGCAAATATGCGGGGAACGCTTGCGCGCAGCGCTCGTCGGGGATGGGCGCGCCTACGGCCATCTCCAGCGGAATCACGCCCGCCCACGTCGGGAACGAATAATCTTCCTCATCGTCAATCGGCGGTCCGACCCGTACCTTGGCGGAAAATTCTTCGAGCGGAATTTTCAGAACCGAGGTCGCCTTCAGTTCTTTTGCGCTAGGCTGGCGAACATCGTCCCAGCGATGCGGAATGATGTGCCCGCTCAGCGCGCGCAGGGCCGCAACCTTCTCCGCCGGATCGTTGACCAGCATCGCCTTCCCGAGAATCACCACCGAGCGGTAATTCATCGAGTGATTGAAGATTGAGCGCGCGAGCACCAACCCGTCGAGCAGCATGACCGTGACGCATACCGGGACGCCTCGATCGAGGTTCCGCAGCATGCGGCTGGCGGCTGATCCGTGGATGTACAGGACATCTCCGTCTCGTCCGTAAGAGGTGGGAATCACGTAAGGCTGCCCGTCGGCGACGAAACCAACATGGCACAGAAAACCTTCGTCGAGAATCTGGTTGGCGGTGGCGCGGTCATAGGCTCCCCGGTGCGGCTCGCGGACGACGCGGGTGCGTGCAGTTGGATTGAATTTGTCAGACAAGGAATTGCTCGACATGAACTGTTTTCCTAGGCAGGCGCCAAGAATGGGTGAAGAGGGATTTTAGCAGGTGAAACCACAAGCAGCGTGTCATCCCGAGCGAAGTCGAGGGACCTTGTGTTCCGCGTGAATCGTCACAAATTAACGGTGACGGCACGCATAGCGTCCCTTCCAAATGTAGTCCTAGCATCGCGGCATGCCCCGAGAATATCGCTTTTACGTCTACATGATGCAGAGTGCGTCCCGCCGATCTATCTACATCGGAATGACCAACAACCTGCATCGGCGCGTCTTCGAGCACAAAATGCACAGGATGGAAGGATTCACGGATACCTACAATGCGACCCGCCTTGTGTATTGGGAGCGGCATGACGATGTTCGCGCCGCGATATCACGAGAAAAGCAACTCAAGGGTTGGCGCAGAGAAAAGAAGATGTGGCTGATTCAGCGATTCAATCCCGGCTGGAAAGATCTGGCGGCAGAGTGGTGGGAGACACAAGATCCCTCGACTCCGCCAGGAGCGCACTTCGCGCGCTCCTGACTCCGCTCGGGATGACAGGGTAGGGGAGCACTCAAGGATCAACGCCCCCGAGCAGACGTGAGATCGGCGATCACTTCCTCCTGCGCGCAACTGACTTTTTCGGCGGCTCTTCCACCACCGCAAACTGGATCTTCTTCTCGACGGGATCGATGCGATCCACCAGCACGCGAATGCGATCTCCCAGGCTGTAGCTCTTATGCGAGCGCTGGCCGATGATCTGGCGCGTGTTTTCGTGGTAGGTGAAATAGTCGCCGGCGAGCGTACTCAGCGGCACCAGGCCTTCGACGAAGAGGTCGGTGAGTTCGACGAAAAATCCGTACTTGGTCACGCTGATGATCAAGCCGTCAAAATCTTCGCCGATGCGGCGCTCCATGAATTTTACTTTTTTCCATTCCATCAGTTCGCGTTCGGCATCCTCGGCGCGGCGCTCGGTGTGGCTGGACTCTTCCGCGATGGCGTGCAGTTCGTCGAGCGAGATGGGCCCACCGAGCGGCTCGAGGGATTGTCGATGTGAGTCGTGATCGCGGCGCTTGGACCAGGGAGACGGTGTAGCGCCGGCGTCTCGCCGGCCCGATTGCGGGCGGAACGCCCGCTGGCCCTCAGCAGCTGATTGCTCATCTTCATCGTGGCGGGGAGACGTCCCCGCGATCGCCTGCGGAACGCCGGCGCTACCGGGCGACGTGCCCACCGGAACTTCTCCGTCTATTTCTTCCGGCGTGTCGCGCAGCACATCTTTCAGAATACGGTGCACGATCAAGTCGGGGTAGCGGCGGATGGGCGACGTGAAATGCGTGTAGGTCGTGGCGGCGAGCGCGAAGTGGCCCAGGTTTTCTTCCGAGTAGCGCGCCTGTTTCAGCGAACGCAGCATCAGGAAGCTGAGGATTCTTTCTTCCGGTTTGCCGGCAATTTTTTCCGCAAGCTTCTGATACATGCGCGGCGTGATGTGCACTTCTTTCGCGACTTCAATCTCGCGCGTGCGCTTTCCGGTGCCGCGCGCATCGCGGCGATCGGCTTTGAGTTGGACACGTTGAATGGGAAGCGCTCCCACCCCGAGCGAATAACCAAAAGTTGCCGCGATCACCTCAAAGTCATAGACGCGCTTGGCATCAGGCTTTTCGTGGATGCGATAGAGCGAGGCGATGCGTTTGTTTTCGAGGTAGTGCGCGACACATTCATTGGCCGACAACATGAACTCTTCGATCAGTCGATGCGCGACGTTGCGCTCCGAGCGCGTAATGCTTTTCATCAGTCCGAACTCGTCAAATTCAATGACCGGTTCGGGGAGATCGAAATCGATGGATCCCCGTCGCTCCCGTTTGCGATACAGGATCGTGGCCAGGTCGCGCATGCGCTCGAAGTGCTCGACCTGCGCCGCATACCGGGTGCGCTCGCCGGCATCGCCTTCGATCACGGCATTGACCGCGGTATAGGTCATGCGCTCGGCGGAGCGAATCACACCCTCGTTGATTTCATACCCGGCAATCTCACCGCGGTGGTCAATCTCCATGGTGCAGGAGAGTACCAGGCGATCCACCTGCGGCCGCAAGCTGCAGATATCGGTGGAGAGTTCGAGCGGCAGCATGGGGACGGCGCGGTCGGGAAAATAAACGCTGGTGCCGCGTAGACGCGCTTCCTGATCGAGCGGCGAATCGGCTGTGACGTAGTGCGCGACGTCGGCAATGTGCACCTGCAATTCGTAATTTCCGTTTTCCAACAGGCGAACGTGGACAGCGTCGTCGAAGTCACGCGCGGTTTCTCCGTCGATGGTGACGATCGGAAGATCGCGATAGTCGCGGCGGCGGCGCAGTTCGTCCGCGGAGATTATGTTTTCGATCGCCTGCGCTTCTTCGATCACCTCCGGCGGAAAGCGGTGCGGCAGGTGAAATTTTCGGATCATGATTTCGACATCAACGCCGAAATCGTTTTCTTCGCCCAGAATTTCGATGACCCTGCCGCGCGGGTTCTGGGTCGCGCTCGGCCAGTCGGTGATTTCTACGTCCACGACCACGCCTTCCAGGTCCTGCCAGTCAGTGTGGCGAGCAGCTTGTTCGCCGATTACGCGGTCGACGGATTTTTTCTTTTGCGGCTTTGGAGTCTCTGCTGAAGAATTCGTTACCACAGCGGTCATGGAGGACTGCGGAATCTCCATCCCGGGCGGAATAATGATTTCCTGCGTCACTTTTTCGTCAATTGGCTTGACGTAGTTGCGGCGGCGATCGTAGTGGAAGATGCCCACTACGGTCGAATGCGCGCGCGCAAGCGACCGCAGAATGCGCCCTTCGGCGCGGCCGTCGGGCCGAAAGGATACGACTTCGACCAGCACGCGATCGCCGTGCATGGACGACCCAGTGACGTGCGGAGGAATGAAGACATCGCCTGCCAGGCGCGCTTTAAGATTCGGGTCAAGCGAAGCCGCGTCGGGAGTGACGAACCCGTATCCATCGCGATGCATGCTGAGGCGGCCGACGAAAGTATTGCGTCCGGCTTTTGCCTGCGGGATAGCGTAACGTCCGTCGTCGATTTGCTGCAGCTCGCCTTTTTTGACGAGAGCATAGAGCCGGTCAGCCAGTTCGCGCCGTGCTTCGCCTCGTGCGCCCAGATCGTGCAGGAGCTGTTTATGGCTCGCCGTCTTTTTCGGCTGGCGCTCGATGTGGCGAAGAATGGTGGAATCGGAGAAAGGCATTTTGTAATTTTGTAATCGGGTAATTTGGTAATGTAACCCCTGTTCAACGCCTGCTTGAAAGAGCTTCTGGACGTAATACGGCGTGGCTTTTCAATTACAAAATTACCCGATTGCCCAATTACAAAATCTTTATTTCAAATACTTTTCTTCGAGAATTCTTCGGTGGTGCAATTCGTGTCCAGCGATGATGTAGGCCAGGGCGCGCGCGCTGATCTGTTTCTGGTTGGCGGTGCCGTGGCGTTCGGCGGCCGCAGCATCAAAGTGGCTGAAAAGCTGAACCGTCGCAGCGCGGATCGTGATGAACTCATCCAGCAGGTCTTCGAGAGTGCGCCTGTCGAATCGTCCATTCGGGACGTAGTCGTCCTGCTCGAAGCCTTCAATGGGCGTTTTGTCGCCCCGGCCAATGCGCAGCGCGCGATAGCTCAGGATGCGCTCGGTGTCGTTCATGTGGCCGAGCACTTCTTTCACGCTCCACTTGCCAGGAGCATAGCGACGTTCGGCCTGCTGGGAGCTGAGCGGGCTCAGCAGAGCGCGAGTATCCTGCGTCTGCGTTTTGAGCGTGGTCACGATCTCGTCACCTTTGACGAGCGAAATATACCGTTCATAGTACGGATCGTATTCGGCAGGCTCGGGCCGGCTCAGATGGGCGATAAGAGTGGTCATGGAATCTCCCGGGCGTTCAGTTTTGAAGGAAGCGCATAACGCCCCACGGGTTCATATTATCGCGACCGGTGGTTCACAATGGAAAGCATCGTGAAAGGACAAGGCAGCGTGCAAGAAGAAATGGCGCAGGATGGGAAGCGGTTACACGATGGCGATCGCGAAATTGATCCGGGTGAAGGCGGGGGAACCACGGAAAACCCTACGAAGAACTGGATTTCCACAGTGCAGTTAGCAGAGGTTGGGGGTAGAATCGATTTGGCCACCGAAATGCGGCTGTGGATGTGAATCCCTTAACCAAAGGAAAGGATTTTAAGCACAATGTGGAAGCCCACGAATCAACCTGCGACACCAGGCCGGCCGGCTGAGCCGGAGCGTCCGAGCATGCCCGCGGCCACGACAACGCCTACGACGAGCGAACCCGCGGCTGCACCCCGCCCGCCCGTGACCACCACCACTTCGGACCAGGCCACCATTGGCAAGTCGCTGGTGATTAAAGGCGAAGTGACCGGTTCCGAGTCTTTATATATTGATGGGCGGGTCGAGGGATCGATCAACCTGTCGGGTAATCGCGTGACGGTCGGTCGGAATGGCGTGGTCGCCGCCAACATCAACGCGCGCGAAATCGTGGTCCTCGGCAAGGTACGCGGCAACCTCACGGCCAGCGATCGCGTGGATATTCGCAGCGACGGTTCGCTCACCGGCGACGTGGTTGCGGCACGCATCTCGATTGAAGACGGCGCCTTCTTCAAGGGCGGCATCGATATCCGCAAAACCGGAGGAAAGCCGGAAGAGGCAAAGGCCGCGGTCGCGTCGGTTACACCGGAAGCGGTGGGCGCAAGAGCGTAGAAGCGGCGTTCGGATTTAGCCTCTCGCCTTTCGGCCGAGCGCGAAAAGCATTGGCATTGGGCATCCCTGAGCAGGATGCCCTTCGTTTTTGGTTGCGAAGCCGCGAATGATCTTTGCCCGAGAGATTCGAGCGCCTCTGTTCTATGGCTCGGCCCTAGGGCTCGGTTCCTGCCGACATCGTCTCGATGGTCTGGCCCTCGGTGACGCGCGGCAGATCGGCGGATCTCCTCCTCCGCAAGTCTGCTGGCAATTCCGAGCGCAACAGCCATAACCCGGCCGCAACCGCCGCGGCCCACGTCAACGAGCCAAGCGCAAGAGCGGCGAGATCGGCGCTGCGGCTGCCATTGAGCGACACGTTGCGCATCACCGCAAAGCTCAGTCCCCCGGAAACGGCGCCAATCAGCGCAGCCTTGCCCAGTTCTTTCCAATGCAATCCGCCCAGAGGCACCATTCCTCGAGTATGAAGGAGCAGCGCAATCGCGATCGCGTTCGCTGTAATTCCCAGATCGGAGGCGATCGCCAGTCCAGTAATCGACAACGTTCGAAACAACAGTGCGTACATGGGCAGAGAAGCGAGCGTGATCAGGCTGGTCGCGACCATCGGGGTCAGCGTATTGCCGGAGGCGTAGAAGGCGCGCGCATAAAGAGCCTGGCTTGACCACAGCGCGAGCGAAAGCGAGAACCAGAAAAAATAAAGGCCGGTGGATTCGGAATCCACAAAGGTGAAATGCCCGCGGCGATAAACGAGGTCGATGAGGGGGACGGCGATGGCCATCATCCATCCCGTCAGCAGCAACGAAGCGGCGGTGATGCGATAGACGGAACCGTTGACGATGGCGGCGAATTCCTCAAATTTCTTTTCCCCGAAGAGCCGCGAAAAAAAAGGAAGCGATGCCTGACCGGTTGCCTGCCCCAGAATCGCGATGGGAACGGCGAAGAGGCGTTTGGCATAGTTCAGGCGGGCAATGTCGCCGATACCGCTCGAAGCAAAATAACGCAGGATCCAGTCGTCGGCGGTGACCAGCGAAACGCCCAGCATCAGCGGAATCGACAGCCGCACCCACTCGCGGAACGCTGGGTTCTTCAGATCAAACGACGGCCGATAGCCGGTACCAATCTTCGCCGCTCCGAATGCGTTGATCAGAAACGGCCCGGCGACGCTGCCAACAAGCGCGCCGTAGGCCAGCGACGCGATGCCGAACTGCCGGCCTCCGGCCACTCCTCCGGCAATGATGAAGACGTTGTAGATGAGCGGACCGAACGCGGGCAGCAGGAACAGACGGTGCGAGAGCAGCACCGCGGAAATGACTCCCCCAACATAGAAGAAGATCTGCGCGGGCAGCAGAATGCGCGTCAAGTGCACGCAGAGCGTCAATTGCGCGGGCGTGAAGCCGTGGAACATCCAGGCAGCGAACTGGGGCGTGAAGATCTCGGCCACGATGGTGCCCACGATCAGCACGCTGGTCATCACGGTGATGATGATCGAGAAGGTTTTTTGCGCTTCCGGCTCGCGTTTTTCCGCCAGGAACCTGGTATAGATCGCGATGAATGTAATGGAGGCCGTGCCGCCGGCGACAATGTAATTCAGCCAGTCGGGCAGGGTAAAGGCCGCGACGTAGGCATCGGTCTGCGATCCCGCGCCAAATGCATAGGCGATGTAAGCTTCGCGGATGTATCCGATGACGCGCGAGAGCGTAATAGCCGACATCAGCAGCAGCGTCGCCGAGAACGCCGTGTGCTGGTGCGATGGACGAAAGAAGCGCAGCAGACGCATCGTTTGCAGGGTAACTCATCTGGGGGTGGGCGGGAGAGTTATTGGAGGGTCGGAATCGGGGATGGCAATCGTGGGATTCGGAGGCAACGGGTGGGAGGCACATATCCGCAGTAGGTAATTCAGAGCGGATGCGAGTGCAGCCGCAGTCTAACGAAATAATCCCGCTCACCTAGTGAAATCGCCTGTTTACCGGAGTTGACCGCCGACGCCTCATGGCGCGATTGAGCGAACTGTCGAGTGAACCAGGGTGTCGGGAATGGTCAGGGATGTTTTGGCGAGGACGCGGTCAACGATCTCTTCTGCGCAATCGTGGTACAACGTGTGCAACGTATCATGCCAGCCCGCGAAGTCGCCGCGCAAGAACTCGGTCTCACGCCCAGCGGGGTCTTTCTCGTACTCCACGTGGAAGCTCTTAAGGAGAAATTCTCCCTGCGCTACCAGTCGATTGATGGTTTCTGCATTTTGCATCAGATGCATGGTTGTCATCCTTGGCGAGAACTGCATTCGGTTCGCGTCGCTGCGCGGGATTTAGAAAGGGCAGCCCTTCAACCAGGCTGCCCCGTGTGACGGATGATCCCTTACACTGCGACCAGGGCATTATGGTAGGTCGAGGTGACGGCTTCAAACGTCTGTACCTTCGGCGTGCCATCGATCATTTTTGCCAATGTTCGCAACACTTCGGGGTAGCCATTCGTGTTGTAAGCATCGGCATGGGTTTTGCTGTCCCACAGGCTGATCGCAACCACATCATGGCTGCCGGGGTTTGACAATGTGATTTCTTCCTTGAAGCCTGCCTGCTTGCGCAGCAAGGGCAGAATTTCATTTTCAATAGTGCGGGTATAGTCCGAATGCGTGTTCGATTTCAGGCGAAACGATACATTGCGTGCAAACATATCAACCTCCACAGGTTGTTGTCGCTAAGAGGGGAGAACTTCAGATGGGCTGACTTAGTTTCAGGGAACCTGAAAGAGGTGGAAGCCACCTCACTTTTTAGGCTAGACCTCAGGGACGGCATTGTCAAACTAACAAACCCCGTATGTATCCGATGACGCGCGCGAGCGTGACGGCCGACATCAGCAGCAGCGTCGCCGAAAACGCCGTGTGCTGGTGCGATGGACGAAAGAAGCGCAGCAGACGCATTGGTTGCAGGGTAAATCATTCGGGGGTGGGCGGGAGAGTTATTGGTGGGGTGGAAGCGGGGATGGCAATCTGGGGTTTGGCGAGTAAGGGTGGGGCATCCTGCTTGGTACAACGCTGATAACAACAGCTAGCCCGCAACCTGAGTCTGAGAAACTAACCGTGGTTTGTGGCTCATCAGAATGTCATACACTGCGGTGTCGTAATTTCGATGCCAGATGGTAAAACAATTTACTCCCATCTCAGCTTTCCTAAAGTTTTCTTGGAATATCCCGTCAATTCCAGCACTCTCGATGTTAGAAAAGCAAGCGCGTACAGCGAAGGCCGCTTGCGCCGCATTTACCTCACGAACTGTTGGGCGACGCGCTACAGCGCTTCGTTCAACGTTAGGCTGTATGTGCAGACAGACGACCGGCGAGATCGGCAAAAGGACCTCCACGTCTGGTCGGTAAAAGCCCAGTCCGTATGAAAGCGATCCATTACGCATTCTCTGCCAAGTCACGACAGGTGCATCCGAAAGAATGAATGGGTCGGTCGGGACGGTCCTGATGTAGTTCCATTCGCCGGAAAAAAGCCCTTTGTCCAGCTCTGACATCACTTTCTGGATCATCCCAACATAACTTCTTTGTGCATTCGTCCCCTTAAAATGGTCACCGGAATGGGCAAGTGCCATCTTTACGACCTGATCGTTTGTCACCAGAAGACCCGATTCCAAGCCCCACTTGGCAGCTACCGTTAATATCTGAGACTCGTTCCCTGTGAAGAGTTTCAAAGCGTGCTCGAACACATCTTGCAAATGCGTGGAAGCCAGTCGCCTAGCTTCGGAGCGCTGGAAGAGAAGAGTCACATAGAACGTGAGTTGCCTGCGGCGCTCCTCGGTCGATATGAAACCGGGATCAGCTATCTCGAAAAGAAACTTGTTGACGGGCTCTTCAAATTCTTGATTGAGACGTTTTTCAATCTCGGATTCCTTGGCGGCGTCCTCAGGGTCTGAAAAGTGGCGGTCAATACGCGTTGCTGTTCGTGGTGACGCTTTTTTGTGAGGGGGTCGGCCCTTCTCATAGCGCCAAAGGCGCTTGGACCTGGTAGTTGCATCATCGTATGCAAACTGCTCTAGCAGTTTTCTTGGAACGGTATGGGACCGCATCGGGAGTTACCGGCTCTTTGCAGGATTTTATCCCACAGACTTCCGATTGGCGATAGGTCCTGTTTTCGACAGTAACCTACACAGAGCCTGTCCGCTCTCTATCGCCTCGCGTCCCATATCTGTCGAAGCTCGCGGCCTAAGCCATCCCAGTCCGGAAAAACTACCGACTCGGTCACCCCCGCGTCTCGAAGGTCCTGTTTAATTCCTGCGATAGCGCCGCTAGGAATGTGTATCGAATGGATCCGAGCCGATCGTCGTCCTGCGATATTGGAGAGCCAGGCGGGATCAGTACCGAATATCATGAACCGACTTCGCTGCGCGGCGACGCGACGGGACACATGGGGAGAGTCCCAGAGTAACGGAGACTTCGGTGTTGCCAGGAGAGGGTCGTCGTCATCATCCATGGGGAGATATAGCCGATCCCAATCTTCCCTGTCCCTGTTGACGTGCTTGCCGCAATACTTCTCCCACCGTCGGATCGATCGTGCCCGATCCCGGCTTTCCTCCAAAAGGTCGTCAAGCCAATACGAATCGAGAACGTAAATGATGGAGCCGCTGTCGAATGGTGCCACCTTGGCGCGAACGGCGAAGTGGAGTGCCACAAGCGCACTATCCGACCAATCGAGCAGTCGGGTGGGCGCCCCATGGTGCTGCATCATGAAATAGGGATCCCATTCTTGATCTTGGAACCGCGTATCGTCGAGTTGCGGCCCGCAGCGAGTGAACTCGTCGTATAAATCATTCTCAATCTCGAGCAGTTCTTTAATCGGTTTCCGCCTTGTCCCAGGCTTGGGACGATATAAGCAGGGCTGAAGCCGGGTTTTCACGTGCTTTTCGTCTTCAGCACGAAACCACAGCTCCTTATGGGCGGGGATGTCCCAGTCGTCCCGAATCAAATGCACGGTCGACAAGTAATCGTCGAGAGATTTAGCGGTCATGACTGCGCGATGGTCGAACTCGTCATCAGCCGCGAATCATATGTTTCGAAAACCTGTAAGTCAATTGAGTGCTGCAAGATCAGTGCGGGAGCCCCCACACGGCCTTGGAAGAGAGTCTGCTCTACCTGTTTGAAATATATAGGCTTGCTGGTTGATCTTGGTTTTACCTCGGTTTTACCTCAGCTGCATTGTCATTGATCCGGGGTCGCCGCATAGTGCCTCCAGTTGGGAGGCATTGTGGCTACTTCACTTTCGGATTTTGCGGAACAGATTCAACCTGCAACGACTGACCCTTTAACGATTCACCCTACAACCTTGTCTGAGGCCCGCGGTGCGGGATTTCGGGAGGCGGGTCGCGTCCATGGAAGTTTGCTGGCTGCGGCGGAGAAGCGGGCTCTGGTGTGGATGGCGGCGCGGATGCCTGCGTGGGTCAACTCTGACCATCTCACTGTTCTCGGCTTTGCCGCCCAGATCGCTGCCGGAGTTTGCTACGCGCTGGCCGCATGCGACCGGCGCCTGCTCCTCGCCGCCATTGTTTGTCTGGCGGTGAACTGGTTTGGCGACAGCCTGGATGGAACGCTGGCGCGCGTCCGACGGCAGCAGCGTCCGCGTTACGGGTTTTACGTGGACCATATCCTCGATTCGATCGGCGCGGTGGCCATGATGGGCGGGCTGGCGCTATCCGGATTCATGCATCCGGTGATTGCAATCGGGCTGCTGTTGGCGTTTTTATTGCTGTCCATCCAGTCTTATCTGGCGACCTATACCCTCGGCGAATTTCATCTTTCATTCTGGCACTTCGGCCCAACCGAGCTGCGGATTCTGCTGGCTGTCGGCAACCTGGCCGCATTGCGCTGGGCGTGGGTGATTCAAGGACGCTACCGCCTGTTCGATATCGGCGGCGCAATCGGGCTAGCGGTCATGCTTCTGATGCTGGTGGGTTGCACGCTGAAAAATACGCTGCGCCTTTATCGCGAAGAGAGAATTTATCGCGGCGAGAGGATCCGATGAACTGGCCTCCGTTTCCGGTTCCTGATTCTCGGGAGAACCGTTCTCGGCAAAACAGTCCTCAGCGAATCCTTGCCCCGCGGAGCCTGGTCCGTTGGCTGAAATTCAACTTCGTCGGCGGAGTCGGGATTACCGTCCAATTGGGCGCACTGGCTTTCTTCCGGTCCGTTCTGCAACTGGATTATCTGCTGGCAACGGCGCTGGCGGTGGAAACGGCGGTGATCCATAATTTCCTCTGGCATGAGCGCTTTACGTGGCGAGACCGGCCACCGGCGCGTCCTTTGCATTCCTCCCCTGCTCGCCGATGTCTTCCTGAGCGAAGCGGGGTAAGCGAAGCGCGCCCCGCACCGCCGAAGGACCCCTACGTTCTTTTTTTATCGCGCGCGAGGCTCTTGAAGTTTAACGCCATCAACGGCACGGTCTCACTGGCCGGAAATCTCCTGATCATGCGAGCGCTCGTCGGCCAGATGCACATGAACTACGCCATCGCGAACCTGATCGCCGTAGCAATCTGCTCGCTCATAAATTTTCTGCTCAGCGATCGTTTGGTCTTTCAAGCTGCGGAGACAGCGCCTCTCATTTATTCACCAGTTCGCGCCCGAAAAATTCCTCCGCCGCACCGTACGCCTGCACCCAACTCTTCCACAGCAGGAAACCATGAATCTCGTCGGGGAAGACTAGCTCCTCGACGTGAACTTTCTGGGCCCGCAGCCGCTGCAGCAAATCGACGGTTTGCGAGAAATCGACATTGCGATCGTCGTCCCCCTGTATGAGCAGCACAGGAGACCGCCACGTGGAAATCGCCGCATCCGGCGACGACTGAAATGCCAGCTTCAACGCCGCTTCGCGATCGGGCGCGTCTTTGGGGTAGTCCTCCAGGAATGCCGACCAGTCATGCACGCCGTGCAGATCGACTCCCGCTGCAAAAAGCTCCGAGTTGTGCGCGAGTCCCATGGCCGTCAGGTAGCCGCCGTAAGATCCGCCCCAGAGCCCAATCTTTTTCGGATCGACATTGGGCAAACTTTGCAGGTACCGTCCGGCCGCGACAATGTCTTTATATTCAGCGCCGCCGCGCGGGCCGCCGTCGGCTGGCTCGCGGAAATGCCGCCCGTACATGATTCCGGTCCGGTAATTCACCGACAGCACCACGTAGCCGCGGTTCGCCAGGTACTGATTCATGGCGTAGGCGTTGTGGTAGTAGTCCATGTAATGGAAACCGAGCATCATCTGCCGAATCGACCCGCCATGAATGAAGATGAGCGCGGGGCGGCGGCTGGATGAAGTCTCAGAGTGGCGGGACGCTTCTTCCTCCATTTTTGGTTCAAACAATTGCCCGTGGATTTGCCAGCCATCCTCAGATTTGAAGATGACTTGCTTGGGCGTCACCAGTTGGGCTGAGGGAAAGTCCGCGGGCAGCGCGGCTTTTGCGATCATCTCGCGGCCCTGTGGCGTCACAACGTACGGCATGGCCGGACTCGTGGCCGTCGATCCGAGGCAAACCACCTTGCCCGCAACTTCAAGCGGCGCCCACTCCATGGTTGCGCCGCGCGTGATGGCCTGCGGCGTGCCGCCTTCGACCGCGACTCTCCAAAGATGCCGGCGGTCCACATCGTTTGGATCGGCGCCCGCCTGATTCGAAGAGTAAATGACGGAAGTCTTGTCGGTGCTGAGCGCGACATCTTCCGTCTCGAATTCTCCCGGCGTCAACAGCGTGGCCGGGCCGCCAGCGGTCGAAACCGAATACAGGTGATTCCAGCCATCCTGCTCCGATGCGAAAACAATTCGGATCTTGGCGGCGAACTGGAATGACGTGTCCTCGGTCAATTCCGGCAGCGAATCATCGAGAGCAGCTCCGCTCTTCCAGATTTCGCGCCCGGAATCGCTCGCCACGTCATAAACCCGGATCGACCAGGGTTTCGGCAATTGCGGAATCAGCGGCTGCTTCATCCGCTTGCCTCCGAGCCGCACGAAGGCGATCTGGCTGCCATCGGGCGACCAGCGCGGATACATATCCCGGTCGGCGCTCGGCGAAAGGTAGCGCAGCGAGTCGCGTCCAAATTCGTAAACGACGACGAAGCTATGGTCGCCGCGATCGCTGACGAACGCGATCTTCTTCCCATCAGGAGACCACTTGGGCTGCGCGTTGTCGCCGCGCACATAGGTGAGCGGCTTGGCCTTGTTGGTCTTGGCATTGCCGGGAAGGTCCTTGCCGGAAACATTCTTCTCCGACACGTCCTTTCCAGACACGTTCTTGCCTGAAACGGGCGCAATCCAGATTTGCTTCTTCGCGGCCCACACCGCAAACTCGCCATCCGGAGAGATTTCGACGTCCTCGCATCCCTCTTCATTGCAGCCCATCTCGCCGAGCAAACGGGGCGTTCCCTCATCGATATCGACCGCCCACACCTGTTGCAGCGGCTTTTCGACGTTGCTCGTCGGATCAGCGACCTCTCCCGCTTTGTTCGTTTCGCTGCCCCTCACATAGACGGCGGTTCGTCCGTCGGGCGTCAATTTCAACGCGGCGATCGGCATACCGTCGTCGCCCGTGTAGTGTGAAACCTGCCGAGCCTGGAAGTTGGGCGCGTCCGCGATCCAGACGTTGCGTGCGCCCTCGGCGTCAAAAACCCAGGCAATTCTTCCCGCATGCTGGGCGGCAACGAGGTTGGATGGAAACGGCGAGCTCATGACCTGTTGCAGCGAAAAACTGCCGGTGGAAGTCTGCGCCGTGAGGGACAACGATATGCAAAGCAGGAAAACACAACCGCACAACAATAACAATGAGGAGAGAACTCGATTGCCCATGCGGGGCAGAGTACGTGAAAGTTGGGTGGATTGACAACTCGGAACATTTTTTCAGTTGCTGTAAATTGCGAGTCGGAACCGGGAAGGGCACGACTTTCAGTCGTGCCGCAAACGCCGCAACGAATTTGCGGCTTTACGCCGCTGGGGGCAACCACTCTACCCCTTCAGGGAGAACCGGCCTGGGGTGAGGGCCCAAAATGCTGCCGATCGAGTAACGCCACGCTCTATGAATTAACGTCTCTACGAATTGACGGGTACAGATTGCCGCAAGGGCAGCATGACCGAGAAAGTCGTGCCTTTCCCAGTGCTGCTCGCGACCTCGATCCGTCCGTGATGTTCCTCGACGATCCGCCGTGCCAGTGAAAGCCCCAGCCCGGTACCGTTTCCCTTGGTTGTGAAAAACGGCCGGAAGATATTGGAAAGATGCTCGGCCGGAATTCCGCGCCCGGTGTCGGACACGGTGATGACGGCATCGCCGCCGCCCTCAACGTCCTGGGCAAACACTGCCACCCGGACCTGTCCTGAGCCTTCGATCGCCTGTACCGAATTCAGCAGGAGATTGAGCAGCACCTGATGCATCTGATCGCTGTCGTGGTCCACCTCGAGCAGGTCCGGGGAAGGCTGGAACTCGATCTTGATTGGCTTGGAGAGCACCTGCTGGCGGGCCAGCATCACGGCATGCTCGACGGTCGTATTCAAGTCGCTCGCGCGCATTTCAGAAGCGCGGGGGCGGGCGGTTCCAAGCAGGTCGGTCAGAATGCGGTTGATCTGATTGATTTCTTCGCGTACCTCTTTTACGACCGCCTTGGCCGGGCTTGAGGCCGGCAGATCGCGTCCCACGATCTCGATCACGCCCGCTATTCCAGCCAGCGGATTGCGAATTTCATGCGCCAGACCCGTTGCCAGTTCGCCCAGCGTTGCAAAGTGTTCGGCGCGTGACATCTGCGTACGATGCAGGTGCTCGATCTCCTCCCGGCTCTCGCGCAATTGTTGCACCATGAGGTTGAAATTCCGCCCCAGGTCGCCGATTTCGTCGTTTCTCCTGGCAAAGCTGACGGAGGCGGTCATCTCGCCTTGTCCCACCCGCTCCATCTGCTCCTGCAGTTCGATCATGGGCCGCTGGATGGTCGTGATGAGAACCACGATCACCACGCCACAGATTGCAACCGCGCCCGCTCCGGCAATCAGCAAAAGGCGATGGCGTTCGGTGTCCTGCAACGAGACAGTCGCCAGCAGAAACAGGAGCATGCCGTTCAGCAGCACCACGGCGACCGGCCAGATGGCCTTCAGTTGCCAGTTCACTCGCATGGAAGACATCGCATTTTCTCCTCTGGCTCGCCTGCTGCGAATGTTGCTGGTTGCGCGGTCATCGTCGTTTCGAAAACCGCAGTCATAACCCGACACTCATGATCCGATACGAATGTCCGATGCGAAACGTGCACTGCTGGAAATCAAACTCACGCATAGGCGTGCAATCCAGGCAGCAAGTAAGTCACTCCGAAGAACGTGAACATCACGACGCCGAATCCCAGGATCGCAAAATACGCCGCCCGGCGGCCGCGCCAGCCGCGCGTGATGCGCATGTGCAGATAGCCTGCGTACACCAGCCAGGTAATGGCGGCCCATGTCTCTTTCGGATCCCAGTTCCAGTACGATCCCCAGGTCTGGTTCGCCCAATACGCGCCCGCGGCGATCATCAACGTAAGCAACGGGAATGCGAGGCAGATGGTCTTATACGTGATGCGGTCCAAAGCGTTCGCGTCGGGCAGCAGGCGCTCCAGATCCGGACGCCGCCACAGCAGAAGCAAGTAAAGCAGCGAAATGAAGATGCCTCCAACCAGCGCCGAGAGAATGAAAGGACTGGCGGCGAGGCTGGTGGCAAACAATCCGTCCGCGTCGAGGGAGGGATAAGTTCCTTCGCGAGCCCGCAGCAGGAACATCACCAGCGTCATGATCTGCAGCAGAATGCTGACAAACACGGCGCGGTTTGCGATGGCCAGGTAACTATTGTCTTTTTTCCAGCGCGCCAGCCCATACAAAACCAGCGGCGATGCGACTACGGTCAACGCGAGCAACAGGAGCCAGCCCAGGTCGGGGATGGTCACAAACAGCCGCACGCCTCGTGATATGAAAACTTCCTGCTTGTGCTCCGCGTCCCAGGCCACCAGGCTCAGGCCTCCCCATTTTTCGAAGCGGGTCAGCACGATGCTGGCGTAAATGGCAACGCTGCTTGCGCTGGTAACGGCCAGGAAGGTTTCCGTCTTCATGTTGTCCTGAATCAGGAACATCATGGCGAGGGCAAAGCTCAATGCGCAGGCCGCGTAAGCGAGCATGGCCAGCGTGACGTGCACGTGCAGCCAGGTGGATTGCAGGGCCGGCACCAGCGGGTGCACATCGGTCCGCAGTAACTGCATCAGCACTACGCCCACGATTGCCACCGGCATCGTCACAGTGCCGATGACTTTCACGTGGTATTTCTTTTCCGCAATCAGGGTGAGCACGGCGAGCGTCCAGACGAAGCTCAACAACATTTCATAGACGCTTGCGAAGGGTGGATGGCCCGCTTCATACCAGCGATGGGCGATGGCGCCGGAATTCGCGATCAGGCCCGCCCAGGTCGCCAGCGACGCAAACTTCACGTAAGATTCCGTGCCGGTCACGCCGAATCCCAGATAAAGGGCCGCCGCACCCGAGTAGAAAATCAGGGTCGCAAAGAGCAGATTCGTTTCGCTCAGCAGGTTGCCGCTCTTCACCACATTCAGAAACGCCATGAACAGCAGAAACGCGATTCCCAGCCCGACAAACACAATCAGGGTTGCGCCCGTTGCCGCTGGTGGCTGCTGCTGTTCTGTTTTTACATGCGTCATTGGTAGATCCTCCATTGTGACGGGTCAGCGGGACGCGACCGTCGCAGTGCGCTCGCTTGGAGCGTTGATGGAAATGGTTTTCACTTCTTTCTCAACAGCCTCAACCAACTCGGTAAAACGCTGTTCAAAGGCGTCCCGATTGCGGTTGGTGCTGCCGCCAATCCACAGCGAAATCTGCCCGGTCCGCTCGTCGCGCACCGGTACCGCCCAGAAGCGCATGTGCACTACATAAAAAACAAACGCGAGTCCGATGCCCATGAGCACGACGCCCCCCCACACTCCCCATTGCCCCGGTTCGTGGGAGACTTCCAGGCCGGTGAAATGGCCCAGCTTCAGATCTTTCGGTTGCAGCAGGTAGGGAGCCTTCGAGTTGTCCGCTACCTCTGGAATGGATGGGAACCAGACGTCAAAGCTCTGGCTGCTGGCTTTCGAGGTCGCTTTCGAAGTAACGATCAAGTGCGCCGCCGGTTCGCCCACTTCGTCCGACCGCTTGTAGACTTGTCCATCGCGCACCGCGTAGTCGGAGAAGAATTCAGCAAAGCGCACGGTGGTATTGGCATCGAGGTCTGCCGTCTGGCCAAACGCGAGCGTGATCTCTCTTGGGTCGGTCGAGGCAGAACCAGAGCCTAGGCTCGAAACTAAACTTGACGAACCGGAACTCGCGGCGTTGAAGGCCGGGTTCGGAGCCGCCGCGATCACCAGTTTGTCCGCCTTGCCTGTCTCGCCGTAGCTGGCCTGGTAGAAGCGCACGCCGCCATAAAGCAGCGGATCGTTCACCACAATCTCTTTCGCCTTCACATCTTGTCCGTCTTTGACGACCGCCAGTTTCGACCACCACTTCTTCGGAGTACCGTCTTTGTAGTTCTCCTGGCCGGCGGCGTCACAACGGATGGCAAAGGGCAGGGTCCGGGTCTTGCCGTCGCGCAATGCGATCACGTTCGAGGTTTGGCCTTCCTTCAGGTTGATCGATCCGCGCCAGCCGTAGACGCCATCGATGATCCAGCCAAAGAAAATCAGCAGCAGGCTGGCGTGCACGATGTAGACCGCCATCTCGGAGATGCGGTGGCGCTCGGAGAAAATTCCGAAGTGGTCTTCCCGCACCACCCGCTCCGGTTTGAGCCCCAGGGAATCGAGCGCCCGCTCGGCGGCCACCAGGCCGGTCTCTTCATCCGCGATCGGAATTGATTTCTGCGGATGCAACGCGCGGCGGAAGCTCGCATCGGGATACTTGTAGGGACGCGAATAGTAGCGCCACGCATTGGGAAAGCGATCGATGGAAGCGGCAATAATGCAGACGCTCACCAGGCCCATCAGCCCCAGAAACCACCACGCGTGAAACACGTCCGTCATGCCGGTCGCGTCGAGAAACCGCAATGCCTGCGGAGAATAAGTGCGCTGCATATCGTCAGGGTCGGTCATGGGCCGCTGCAAGATGATGGTGCCGGCCGCTGCCAGAATGACGACCAGAATCAGAAGAACCACCCCGGTCTTGATCGAGGCGGCGGTCTGCCAGACTTTACGGGGTAACGACTTGCCGGCCTTGGCGTGGGTGTTTGCGCTGGAACTCATAGTCAAATTTTCCCCCCAATTAAGAAGATAGGAATGCACGTTCCGAGCCAAGCCGGGGAAAGCATGTAACTCATTGACTATGAAGATATTAGTGTCATACCACATGGCATGGTTTGAGCCCTGGTTTGGGCGAAATCGCGCACAGGAATCCGGCCGGACGGGGATTTCACCCATCACAGCCACCTGGTGACACCGGTCACAGCGGTCGGTGACAGTGGTTGGAAGGGTGAAAATTAAAAGCTCGGAGGTAGGAAGTCTGAGTCAGATTGAAGACGTGAAACCAATCGGATTCAGCAGACCCCATCCGCCGCAGGATTTTACTTCTGCATTCTGCATTCTGACTTCTGTATTTGTTTATCTCGCCATCACCAGCTTCGCAATCGTGGCCAACTGCATATTCGAGGTCCCTTCGTAGATCTTCCCGATCTTCGCATCGCGCCAATATTTTTCCACGGGATAGTCTTTCGTGAATCCATATCCGCCATAAACTTCAATGGCCAGCGACGTCACCCGCTCCGCGACCTGCGAGGTGAAGAGCTTGGTCATGGCCGCTTCTTTGACGAAATCCACGCCCGCATCTTTCATGCGCGCCGCGTTATACACCATCAGACGCGCCGCTTCAATCTCGGTCGCCATCTGCGCAATCTGAAACTGGATTCCCTGAAATTCCGAAATCGGCTTCCCAAACTGCTTCCGCTCCTGCGCGTACTTCGCCGCGTATTCCCACGCTCCCCGCGCCACGCCCAGCATCTGCGCGCCAATTCCAATGCGCCCTTCGTTTAGCGTCTCAATCGCGATCTTGTATCCCTTGCCCACCTCGCCCAGCACGTTTTCTTTCGGGACGCGGCAGTCTTCGAGAATCAGTTCGCAGGTGGAGGACGCGCGAATGCCCAGCTTGTCTTCCTTCTTGCCAACGGTAAATCCCGGAAAATCTTTTTCGATCAGAAATGCCGTGATGCCCTTGTATCCCTTCGAGGCATCGATGGTCGCGAACAGAATAAACAAGCCCGCTTCCTTGCCATTCGTGATCCAGAGCTTCCGACCGTTAAGAACAAAGTCGCTCCCTTTCAGTTCAGCCTTGGTCTGGAGAGCAAACGCATCCGACCCCGACCCCGCCTCGCTAAGCGCATAGGCTCCTACGGTGTCGGCGGTCATTTTCGGCAGATAGCGCTTCTTCTGATCCTCGGTAGCCCACCTGAGAATCGCGTTCGCAACCAGGGTGTTTTGCACGTCGACGATGACTCCAGCCGAAGCGTCCGCCCGCGAGAATTCTTCGACCGCAAGGATGGCCTCAAAAAACTTGCCGCCCGCGCCCCCATACTGCTCGGGAACCTCAATCCCCATCAGCCCAAGCTGGAAAAACTGGTCGAGCAGCGCGTGGTTAAACATCGCCTTCTCGTCCATCTCACGCGCCAGA
>JBAQJU010000219.1:0-13987 GCA_049300475.1 Terriglobales bacterium
CTATTCACTCGCATGTCGATTGGGAATCCGATCGAGATCTACGCCGCTCCGACGTCGCCAGGTCCATGTGAGGAGACTAACCAGGGTACGAGCTGTGCAATGCCTAGGCCCGAGCCGCGCACTCATCTGAACGATTCAGTTCTCTCTCAAATCGCAGTGTCCCCGCTCGAATCTTTCTGGTTCCCCGGCGCGCACAACGACAAGGTAGAAGGCTTCCTCGTCAAGCCGCCGAACTTTGATGCTGCGAAGAAATATCCCGTGAAATTTCTCATTCACGGCGGGCCGCAGGGGGCTTGGGGAGACGACTGGAGCTATCGCTGGAATCCGGAGCTATTTGCGGCGCCAACTTCATCGACGCCCAGCGGATACGTGGTCATCATGATCAATTTCCACGGCTCGACCGGGTATGGGCAGAAGTTTATTGACGCCATCAACGGCGACTGGGGCGGGGCTCCGTTTGAAGACCTGATGAAGGGGCTCGACTATGCGGAGGCGCATTACGGTTTTATTGATAAAGACCGGGAGTGCGCGCTGGGCGCCAGCTACGGCGGATACATGGCCAACTGGGTGCTCGGCCATACCGACCGCTTCAAGTGCATCGTCTCGCACGACGGCATGTTCAATTCGGTTTCGGCGTGGGGTACGACCGAGGAACTCTGGTTCAACAACTGGGAGTTCAAAGGCACACCGTACACGAATCCGGAGATGTATGCGAAGTGGAATCCTCGCCTTGCGGCGAAAAATTTCAAGACGCCTACGCTCGTCATTCATGGACAACTTGACTACCGGCTCGATGTGAGCGAAGGCTTTCAGCTTTTCGACACGCTGCAAGTGATGGGCGTGCCCTCGAAGATGCTCTACTTTCCCGATGAAGGCCACTGGGTGCTGAAGCCGCAGAATTCTCAGCTCTGGTACAAGACGGTCAATGATTGGGTGGACCAGTGGATTAAGAAATGAAGGCTTCCTGGCAGTCTACGGCAGTGTCGATTTGGAAGATACAAGCGCGCCCGCAGGCGCGGACACATTCTTGACGGCTTAGCGGCACGAGTGGAACTCGTGCCCTTCCCGAAACCTGTTTGAACCAGAGTTTTTCCCGCAGCCTGCTAGAACTCTAAGTAGGACCCGGGGCGCGGGGGACGCGCACCGCCTTCGCTCCCGGTGGGGAGCAAGTTTTCTTCAATTCCATGCAGGTTTTCCCATGCGGCTTCGGTTAGTGCGGGGTCCGCGCCAACAATGTCGCGGATCATGTGCCAGGCGGCGAGATTGAGAGCGCCCTCCGGGGCCGGCCCCATGGCGAGCGAAACCGAGCATTGCGGGCAAAAGCATATTCGCTGGGCGGACGACTTCTGGCGAGGGCGTACTCCGACGGTTTGGGCGAACAAATAGACCGCGACCGATTTATCGCCCATTTCGAGCTCGCGATTACATCGAAGACAATACGAGTGTTCCAAAGTCCCGTCTCGAGTCTGGCCCGCTGATTAGAAAAATTTGCAAAGCTGGAACTACCCGCAGAGCAGAAACGGATTCCTGCCACCGTCCCGTTCTGTTTCCTGGCCGGCGTCATTCTACTTTCTCCAATGCTCGGGCCGGCCAGCAAGTATGCAGAGAGATTCCTCGAAACCGGATTTCTCGAAGCCGAATTTCCCGAAACCGGATTTCTCGAAACCGGGGATTGGCGGAACCAAGCTATGGTCTAGGCAAAGGGCGCGGTCATCCCGCACGCTACGGGGGTGGGATCTGGTGCTACATCACAGAGGTCGGCACGGCGGTCGGCGAAGCAGGCTTCGTCTGCGGGAGCTGGGCCTCGGCGCCAGCTGGTGGCGGCCGTTTGCTATCGCACCGGCAGCCGGGGGCTGAAGTTTTTGCTGGTTCAAACTCGGGGGGGACGCTGGATCTTCCCCAAAGGTGGAGTCGAGCCAGGACTGACTCAGGCACAGTCGGCGGCGCTCGAAGCGTTTGAAGAAGCTGGCGTTCATGGGCGGGTCGAAGAGATGCCGTTTGCGCGCTACCACATCGGCAAGGCCAGCAACAAATCCAGCAGCAAATCGAGTAAAGACTCGCCCAAGGTTGCAGAGATTACAGACGGCCGAGCGCGAGGCGAGTCCGTCACCGCGCACCTGTGCCAGGTTTCCTATCTCGGGCCTCCGCAGGAAGCGAATCGCAACCCCACTTGGTTCTCGCCGGAAAAGGCAAAGCGCCGGCTGCTCGAAGACCGCGGGGCGAAATTCGGAGACGAGTTGGCGGGCCTGGTGGATCGCGCGGTGGCAAGGATACGGCGGCTTGAGGCGAGCAGCGGTAGTGAATCGGGCAAAGACGAATTACAGAAGGTGCGCTTCGAAGCAGTCGAGAATGTGCGTTTGCAGGGCGGGGGAAATGACGCGGCAACGGTCCGCTATCTTATGCTGAGGCAGCGGCGACTCCGATCTTCGGTCGTGGAAGTCAGAGGTTCCACTACTTTGCAGTGAAAGCCTTTACGTTGAAATAGCTATCAAAGATGGCTATAATGGTTTTCATGCAAGTCAGCGTGGCCGATGCCAAGAACAAGTTGCCGGAACTGATTAAGGCGGTCGAGAACGGAGAACCGGTGACCATTTGCCGCCGGGGAGTGCCGGTGGTGGACATCGTCCGTACTGAGAGGCCTGCTCGCAAGAAAAGAACATTGGGCACCCTGAAAGGCAAGATTCAGATTCTCGATCCGAACTGGTGGAAGCCCATGACCGACGAGGAAGTGAAGGAATTCCTCGGCGAGCGGGACTGAGTGCGCCTCCTTCTGGACACGGCGATTTTGATTTACGCGGGGGAATCGCCGGAACGCCTCGGCAACCGAAGCACGGCTGCCCTGCGGAACCCGGACAATATTCTTGAGCTAAGCTCGATCTCGCTGGCCGAGATCGCCATTAAAGCGGGGCTTGGGAAGCTGGCGATTTCAGACGCGGTTGTAAGGCAGGCGATCGAGGACCTCGACATTCGCGTGCTTCCCTTCACTAGCGAACACGCGCTCCGTCTGTTTGGCCTGCCCCTGCACCACAGCGATCCCTTCGACCGCCAGATTATTGCCCAAGCATTATGCGAAAAAATTCCGGTGGTCACTCCGGATCGGAAGTTTGATTTGTATGAGGGAATCAAAGTTATCTGGTAAAGCGAAGCCGTCTCGAAACAGTTTGTCAGATTCCATCAGCTTCGGGTGCTTTCCAACAGGAAGTGAATTGTAAATAGCGCGTTGATTGCATGAGGGCCCCAGTGAGAATAGTAAAGAACACGCCAGCCGCGAACAGCGTCTTGCTGCAGCGCCAAGTTGGGATTGTGAAGGGTAAGCCCTTCTTTAATGTCACGGTAGATGTCAGCGATATCATCTGCCAAAGATCCGCGAATGGCTTCTGAGTCGTTGGTGGGATCAAATACCTGCCAATATAGATTCCATTCTCCTAGTTTTTCTTTCAGCAACTCGTAGAGTTGCCCCCATTCCGCCTCCTTCATTCGAGTCTGTCTGATTTCTTTGCGAGTGTCATCGTTACTCCATGAGAGGGATGGCAGCGCGATGCCTTGGCTGATCAAGCGCGGAAGCATTTCGTAGAGTCGCGAGAGCAGCTCGACTCTGTCTAGAGCTGACGCAGAATCGACTACGTCGCAGAAGTGAGCTGCAACCAGAGTGAACTCTCTGAAGGACGCCTGGATTTCACCGGGCTCGCTCATTAGTTAAATCTCTCAACACTTCTTCCTCAACGGGCTGCCAGGCAACTTTCAGCTCCTCCACCTTAGCGTCACCGGCCCGCTCATTGGATGGCGAAATTCTGCTCCGGTCTTCTTCATCTCCAAGTAGGCGCTCTTCAATCCGAAGTACCATTTTGCGGGACGGTCGGCATCGTCGATCAGCATCAGGTGGGGGTTGTATTTCAGGCCCTCGGACTGGAGTTCCATGGTGCGGCGATCCTGCTCCACGAATTTTGCGAAGACGAATTTCAGCAGGTCGGGGCCGAAGGGAATCCAGCGGAAGAGGTTCCAGGCGGCGACCACGTCGATGCGGCACTGGCTGCGCGTGATGGGCGTGACGGTGGTGACGCTGGAGAACCAGTATTTGCCGGCGCGAATAATCTCCGAACGCAGATTGGGCAGCATGAAGTCGATTGTAGTGGTGATCGAGTCGGCATCCGCGTAGAGGCGCAGGAGCTTGTAGGGCGCGCTGTTCGAGCTGGGGGTGTGCGCGCTCATGCGGAAGCCGTAGGGAATGGGTTCGAAGTTTTTTTGCTTTTCGTGGATCGAATGCCGGGTACGCCACCACCAGGCCTGGTGCACGAATGGGCCATGCGCGGGATCCATTAGGCCGATGATGCCGTGGTCGACCGAGCAAGGAAGATCGGCGGTGAGATAGGCGAGCTTGTAACGCTCGCTGAATTTCGGAATCTCGGGCGCAGGCGTGGGAGTGGGCTGGGCTTTGGTGAATCCGGCTCCGGCGGGCGCGGGATCGGGGATGAAGACCCAGATGAAGTCGTCGCGCTCTTCACAGGGATAACTGCCGGCATAGATGCGATCGATTTTGAGTTTCTGGTCCGCGACCAGCGAGGGGACCAGCGTGCACTGGCCGGAGTGGGCGTCGAATTTCCAGCCGTGGTAGCAACACTCGATCTGGCCGCCTTCGAAGCGTCCGCAGGAGAGCGGCATGCCGCGGTGCGGGCAGGCGTCGCGCAGCGCGAAGGCTCGGCCCTGCTGGTCACGGCCAATGACGAGAGGCTGTTCGAGCAACATGGTGGGCAATAACTCGCCGCGCTTCACCTTGTCGCTCGGCAGGGCGCGGTACCAGAAGCCGAAGAGCATCTGTGAGTCGGGCGTCTGCGACTGGAGTGGGGAGTCGTCGGGCATGGAACTAGGCAGGATATCAAATGCGCACAGCTCTCAGCTCTCAGCTTCAAGCAAGACTCTCCCAGTCCTCGAGTGCGGCGCCAAGGGCTTTGCTGAAAGCTGAGAGCTGGTTTATCGCAGGCGGCTCAAGAGTTGGGAATATGCTTCGCGGGCTATCCCGGGTTCGTGGACGTGGGCTAAGAAGAGTTTGCGGACGCCGGCCGGCGTGAGGCGTCCCTGGACGTAGGCGTCGTAGAGATCGTTGCCTGTCAGGTACCCCAGTTGCTCACTGACGTATTCATACTGGCAGCTGTTGAAAGCTAGGGCTTGCGCCAGGCATTGGGGAGCCGCGCAATTCCCTTTGGCGAGGTTGCCGGGGTTGGCGGCACGCCGAGGGTTGCGGCGGTCGAATTCGCGGAGGCGGTTGATCACGTCGAGCGCATCGATGGCATCGGCGAAGGGCAACGCGGTCAGCTGTTCAAGATCTTCATGGGTCAACTCGTAGAGCTCCGCGAGTTCGGCATCGCGAAAGGCGGGACGCGCGGGATGCAGGACGCGCGATCCGAAATAAGCGAGCGCGTGTTCAAAGACGGCCAGGTAAAAAGCGTCTTCGGACGTCAGAGCCGGTGCCTGCGATCTATGGTTGCGATTCGGCAAGCTCCTCAAAAGAGCGCTTCTGTAGGGCAAGCCGCGACAGGCCTGATGCAGGAAGCGAGTCGCATCTTCCGCGGCCGAGGTCATGCGAAACTGGCGCACGTAGACAGCGTTCAGCGGCGCGAGGTAGACGCTTCCGCGTTGACGGATGCGGCGCAGCAGGGACCGGCGGCGCGCGGCAGTGAACCCCTTGCGGGATAACAGGCGGTGCAGCAGGGCGTCCGAGTCGCGGAAATATACCTCCGGCATGAGGTCGACCAGAAGCCGCGGCTGGGTTGTGTTGTGCGGCGAATACCGGTTGATGCCAAGGAAGCGCACCAGGCCGTCAATCAGGTTGTAAAGAGTTGGGCCGAGGTCGGTCACGCTGTCATCGCGGCGCCAGCGGTCAAGGCAGAGCCGGTAGTTCTCGTATTTTTCCAGCGGAGTCGCATTGAAGACGCAGAAGGCATGCTCGCCGATCTCGACAGCCTCTACTCGGTCGCTGGCTTCTCCCGCAGCGCGCCAGTAGAGGGCATCGACATTCTGCAAGACGGTGAGCATGGGTCTTTCTGTTTCTGTTCCTGAGACGTTGCTTTCGGGCGAGGGCTCGGCCGATTGCGCCGATTGTTTGCTCCGGCCTTCGCACTGACGTGCAGAGATCATAGCGGGCAGGTGGCGCGGCGCGAGATGCGACTCGCCAAACAGGACGAGGATCAGGGCGTCCCGATGCCGGCGGCGGATTTCGGCGATCTTGTCGGCGGCGTGACGGTCGCGGGCGGCAATCCTGCGCAGATCCTCGCGCGGCATACAGTCGAGACCATAGATCGCGGCGGCGTGGTCACGGGCGGCGGAGAGGAGTTCGCAAAATGGAGTCCAGTCGTACCCCCAGTCGAGATCGAAGCGGGTGCGCTGGCGAAGTTCGGCTTCGTCAATCTCGCCGCGCATCCATTCTTCGAGGATGTGCTGGTCGCGGGAAAAAATGGTCTCGACTCCGAGCACGAGGGGACGCCGATGCAGCGCGGGATCGCGGAGAAGGGAGGCGAGATATCGTTGCGAATTCGGAAGCGCGTGGTAGTCGCCGATGAGCACGATTCCGGCTTTGGCAATTTCGTCGCGAACCTGGCCAGAGGTAAGAACTCTCTGGTAGGAGCGGTAGGCATCGCGGAAATCGCGAAGGTATTTGCGCCCGACTGCGGGATCGTTGGCGCGAATTTCGCGTTCCACACTGGCCAGGGCATGGAGTTGAGCTATGCTGCGCCGCGATCGTAAGATGCCAGTCGTTGCCATAAGAGACCAGTCTTGCTGAGAGGCTGCCTACTGTGTCCGGCTGCCGTCTCTAGAGACGCGGTAACCCGCATCTCCACCAAACCGTGTATCTCCCGCCGTCTTGACTTGCACTGAGCGCATCCCTATGCTCGACACTTCGGGGCCATTAGACGCATTTGCCTCGTGGAGCGCTGCCTTGTCTATCCTCCCGCCGGAAAACCTGACCATTGCCACTACCGGCGCCAGTGGATCGTTGTTTCTTAAACGCTTCCTGCTCACCGTGGAACGCGATGCCCGCGTGAAGACGGTGAACTTCATCGCTTCCGACAGCGGCCTGCGCGTTCTGGCCGAGGAACTCGGCATCGAAGGCCGCTCCGACCTTCTACGTCAACTTATCGGCAGTTCGTCGTCAAAAATTCAAAATCAGTCGAACAACGACGTCGGAGCGAACATCGCCAGCGGGTCGTATCCATCGGACGCCATGGTCGTGATCCCGTGCAGTGTGGGGACGCTGGCGCGTATCGCCAATGGCATCGCCTCCCACCTGATCGAGCGGGCCGCCGACGTCGCGCTCAAGGAGCGCCGGCCACTGGTGCTCTGCGTGCGTGAGACGCCGCTCAACAAAATTCATATCCGCAACATGGCACTGGCCGCCGAGGCGGGGGCCACCATCTTCCCGCTGATCCCGACCTTCTATAACCACCCGTCAAGCGCCGATGACATGGCGCAGGAGTTCGCCCACCGCGTGCTCGCCCATATCGGCCTGCCCCAACCGGATGCGTATCGCTGGAAAGGGTAGGGGGTAGGGGCTAGTTGTCAGCTGTCAGCTCTCAGCTGTCGGCTATCAGTCGAAAAAATCCAATTCTGTTGGTCCCAGCGGCCTCCAGGGTTTCACTGAGAACTGAGAATTTCTCTTGGGGATCTCTGACTTGGGGGGAAGCCAATCCTGCATTGCAGGCGTCTTTTTAGTCTAGGGACAGGGCAGGCACGAAGGTAGATATCAGCCAGACATGTACTGCGAGGGACGCATAACCTAAGGTCGCTGGGCGGACGATACTCCATCTAGCTTTTGCAATGCCGCGGCGGCTGCGGTGTTGTCGGGGTGCTCGGCTATTTCGGTTTTGAACTCGGCTGCCGCGCGCACACGATCTCCGGCAGTCTCGTAAATCACACCTAAAACGAAGTGGTATCCGCGGGTGCTGGGACTGAGGGCTATGGCGCGACTGGCGTTTTCGGCTGCTTCGGTGAGCTTCTTCAACTCGAGTTGGGCGAGGGCGAGGTAGATATATTGATCGGAATCGGCGGGATTAACTTGGATGGCGCGCTGCAGGTAATATTCAGCGGCCGGGAATTGGCCGGTCTTGTAGTAGGCGAATCCGAGATTGTAGTTGGAGCGCCAGAACGTGGGATCGCGGTTGAGAACTTCCAGATAGAGCGGGATGGCGCGTGCAGGCTGATTCGCTTTCAGCAGGGCGCTGGCGAGATTGTCGCGAACGGTCAGGTTCGCGGGTGCGGATTCCAGTCCCCGAGTGTAGAGCAGGATATCGCTGGCCCATTGCATTTGCTGCACTACGGTGAGCGTAGCGAAGGCGACTATCACAACGGCGGCGAGCGCGCCCGGCAGGATAATGGATCGCTTCTCGGGCAGACGATTCGCAAGGGCACGGATTAACAGCGCGATCAGCAGCGCGAATCCCACCGAGGGCAAGTAGAGATAGCGGTCGTGAACAATGTCACCGACGGTGAGTGCGTGCAGGTCGAGAACGGGTAACAGTGGAATGACGATCAGCAGGAGCGCAAAGCGCGCGGCGTTTTTCTGACAAGACCCGCGCAGCAAAGGCAGAAGCAAGGCGACCGCAGCCGCAACGATCAGGAGAAAGGCAAGCGGCAGCAGGACGGCGCGAGCGCTGAAGTGCGTCACATATTCGAGCGAGTAGAACTCGCTCAAGCGCACGGGTAGGATCAGGTGCCTGGCGTAGAACCAGAGAACGGCGGGCCAGGTAAGACAGACCTCGGTCCAGCCGATCGGGATTGTCGGATGCGACCAGCCGCCCAAAGCGCGATAGCGAACGCCACCATAGATCAGCACCAGGAGCAGATACGGCGCGGACTTGCGGATCGCAGCAATGAAGCGCCTCCAGAAACCTGCGCTCCCTTCGTGATCTCGCTCAAAGTCGCGCTCAAAAATCAGCACAAAAGCCATGATCAGTACCGGCAGCACGATGGCGGTTTCTTTCGACAGCAGTGCCATCGCGAACAGTCCAAGCGATAGCGCCGCGTACCACACTTGCCTCGTAGCCGGAGCAGCTTCGAGTCTCGAGCCTCGAGCTTCGAGCAGGCCAAATCCGCCATGTTCATCATGTGATTGCTCGCGGCTCGTAGCTCGTGCCCGTTTGCTTTCCTCAAGCGCAGCTCTACGCTCCAGGGCGCTGAGAAAGGCAGAAAAGCTTCCGAAAAGAAAACAGGCCATGAGGGGATCGCTTACGCCGGAGATCCAGGCCACATTTTCGACGTGAGCGGGATGCAGACCGAAGATCAGTGCGGCGAGGAATGCCGTCAAGCGATCGCCTGTGAGTTGTTGCGCGATGCGAAACACCAGCCAAGTGGCAATGACATGGCAGGCCACGCTGGTCAGGTGCCAGCCGACAGCTTTGGTGCCGAAGAGCGCATAGTTTACCTTCAGCCACAACAAGAAAAGAGGACGGTAGTAATTCCCGCTGGTATTGGGATAGATCGCGGCCCAGACATGCGAAGTAAAGTACTGCGGCACGAAGCGCCAGCTATGCACCGCCGGATTCTTGAGAATCTGCGGAATATCGTCATACACGAACCCGAAGGAAAGCGTTGCAACATAGACGAGCGCGGTGATGCCGCACGCCAGAACCTCCAGGACGCCGGCGGGAAGATAGGGCGCGAAGGGCTGGGTTGGCTGGACTTGGTCGGTTTTGAAATTCTGCCGGTTGGGGCGATTCTTTTTTGTGATGGCGCCCAATGCCTGGTACCAGGCGACGATCCACGGAACGAGCAGGGAGAATGCGAGTCGGGCAGCGAACGTCCGAAGCCGTGTTTTGCGGCCGGCTGCCTTGTTAAAGGCGGCGCTACGCAGGTCAGGCCAGTCCAAACGAAAAGCAAAATAAATTTCGAGCGCGAGATCGCACAGTAGAGGGATGGGCGAGTAAACGAGCGCCAGCACGGCGAGAATCTCGACCAGGCAGCGTGCGATATTTCTCCAGAGGCGTGCCGAACGGCCTCCCAGCACGCCGTCGGTCAGGGAATAGCTCATCATCTGGCGCACGGCCGAGCGGAAAGTATGGCGCGGCTGGTAGGATGCTTTCGCGCCGGCAGGGAAGGCGGGCGTAACCAGCGCGCGCACCTTGGCATCGAAGGCGGTGTCTTCGCCGAGGAAGACGGTTTCGGGAAATCCCCCCACGCGCTGCCAAAGCTCCTTGCGGAAGGCCATGGAACGGGCGGTGCACGATTTGGTGACGGCTAGGGGGTTGAGTTTGACTCCGAAGAAGGGCGCCGAGGCAACGTCCCAGACGGTAGAGTTCGCCGGGTCGATGAAGGAGCCTCCAACGGAATATTCGCAGCGCGGGCAAGAGTCGTGAGCGGAGTCAGGATCAGAGCCAGGGCCGGAGGCAGGATTAAGGATGGGCGCAGTGAGCCGGGCGAGCCAGTCGGGATGATAAGTGCAGCCGCAATCGGCGCAGGCTACAACTTCAGAAGAGGCGGCGGCGATACCGACGTTGCGGCCGCGGGCGATTGGCCCGGGAGAATTTTTCAGGCTGCAACTGGGATCGCGGATGGGAACGAGGTTCGGATATCGCGCGCGCGCCGCCTCCAGGCGCTCCCAGGTTCCGTCAGTCGAACCGCCGTCGACAATGACAATCTCGGCCGGCGCGAGGGTCTGCCCGGCAAGCGTCGTGATCAGCGAGTCGATGTCATCGCGCTCGTTCAGGACGGTGGCGGCCACGCTAACGGCGGGGCTGCTGGTTCTGGATTCCATATTGCTGCAGACAGTGTACCCGCGAAGGGCAGTTGCCGGTCGTCAGTTGTCAGTTGTCAGTTCTAGCGCCGTGACCGCGAGAAGTTCACTGCCGCCGGCAGAGCATAGCGCCGGCACGCCACGACTGGCCTGTCATCAGAGTTTACAGCCCCGTGACAGTTTCGTGACAAGTCCGTGTTCGGGTGGTGGTAGTCTGGTAGGCGCGTTGGATTCTTACGATTTTGCTCGCTGCTTCCATGCAAGCATTAGGACCCGGCATACGGCTTAGAGGCGTTGAGTGGAAGGAGTGCTCCTGGGATGAGGAAGTCACTCGCTGTTGGTCTGCTGCTGGGTCTACTTGCAACCGTGCCGCTGGCGAAAGCGCAGGAGGAACCCTCAAAGTTCGATCTGTACGGCGGGTTCTATTACGCACGCATTAATGTAAATGCCAACGTCCCCGGAATGGCGCCCTCCGCAACATACATCGGAAAGGGCGGGGGTGGTCAGTCCGAGTACAACGTTAATAACTGGCTTGGAGTGGTGGGAGATCTGGCCGGTTTTTATGCGACCAGCGCCGGGAACGGCGCGTTTGCCGGAGCGTTTCTCACCTATCTTGCTGGGCCCAGAGTAAATTTCAGGCATGGGAAATTTACGCCGTTCGTTCAAACTCTCTTCGGAGGCGTTCGCTCGACCGACGGGATACAGCAATCGACAGGCACCGAAAATAACTTTGCCATGACGGCGGGTGGCGGCGTTGATTTCAAGGTGTCCAGGCACGTCTCGGTTCGCCCCATACAGGCCGAGTACTTCATGACCAAAATCCCCGACGGTCTCAACAACCGCCAGGACAATCTGCGGCTTGGCGCCGGGATCGTCTTGCGCCTCGGCCGGAAATAGTTTGCGACATGCGGCAAGACCGGAAAGCAGGCTTAGTTGCCGGGCGTAACATCGCAGTTAGGCTCACCGTGGTCAAAACGCGCATACGCCTGTTTAGAACAACTATCTACAAACCCTGCCGCTCCACATTAGCGGGAATGGTGGAGTATAGTTTCTGTCGTATGCGTGTCTTGGCTTGTTCCCTCTTGATTTCTCTCTGTGCTTTTGGGCAGAGCCCTGTGGCGTCAAAGCTCTTCAATATTCCTCCAGGATTGGACAAAACGTGGCCGGATGCTGTCCTCAGCGAGAGTGAGACGAACCTGCTGAGAAAGGCGGTTGAGCCTGACCTGCGCGATTTGGAAAAGTATTGTGAGGAGAAATCCACGTTTGACAGCCTCCACAAGACGAGCGTTGCACTCGGAACGCGTGGCAAAGGCGTCATCGTTTCGACGAATGGCTCGTGTTTGTGCGGAGCAACCGGAAACTGTGCGATCTATTTGTACACTCGCGAGAAAGACCGTTATCGGGAAGTTCTGCGAAATGGAAAACGTATCCCTTACAGCTTTGCCTTCGCTATGGTCGCTTCGAAGGCCGATGTCCCCGACCTTGTGCTAGCCGCTACCGAGAGCGCCTTCGAAGTACGTCTCACACAATACCGGTATGTGGGTGACAAGTTTGTTCCGCAAGCATGCGAAACGCTCACGGCGAAAGACACCGGCTCCAGCCCGAAGAACTGGTGGAATCCAAACGAAGTGATGGTCAAGCCGTGTGAAACACACTGATTTGGCTTGAAGTCAGCGAGCTTCGATCAGGTGGCAGCCCGGTCTAGAGAAGGCATCGTCTCAATTGGCGGTTATTGTTGCACCAGATTGGGTTGTTCCGTAGAAGTTCCCGTCGGTGCTCTGCACCAGCCCCGACGGGACAGAGCCGTCTGTAAGGTCGAAGTTGTGAAGCGTGGTCAGAGTGCCCTCGGGTGTCATCTTGAAAACCGTGCCACATCCACTAGCGCCGCAGGCAGTGCTGGCTCCGCCGATGCTGGTTGTCCCGTATAAATTCCCGTCCGTGGCCAGCACCAGCCCGCTGTAGGTGTTCCCGCCGTCCGTATATGCACACCCTCATCTGGATTTCAATTGCCCATTCTGGCGATGAGGGGTTTAACTGCTGTAACAGCGATTACACTTAGTCGTGGATAGAAAGGCGATCTTTATGGCACAACACCCAGGTCGGACGAACCCTTGCTACTGCGGCAGCCCCACCTTCCGCACCAGCTCAGCAAACCGCGGGTCGGAACGCAGTGAGTCGAGTAAGAAGGAAGTTTTCAGATGCGCCATCCAAAAATCGCGCTCCTGAAAAGCGGTGTTGAGCCACCGGAAGGCCTGATCTTTATCTCCCAAGTCGGCATAGAGGATCGCAATCATGAGCCCAGAATAGTATCCAGTTTTACGTTGCGCTTGCCGCATTTCAATGCCTTTGGTAAGAGCGCCCTTCCAGCCCGCTGAACGAAATCCGTGCTCCAGAGCAGAAGCGAACTCAGATTCGCTTCGGTTACCGGAAAGCTGGCCGTAGGCTTTCCATTCTTCAATGACCTGCGGGTACATGCGTTCCCCCCAATAGGCTTGGGCCAGAAAAAAGTGCACCATGGCGAATGTCGGGTTCTCATTGACTACCTTCTTGCAGGTGACGATGGCCTCGTCGTACTGTCGTGCCAGGTTGTGAATGAATCCAACATCCGTGCTGATGATCGGTGAAAGCGGATCGAGCTGGTGAGCACGATTGACTTCAGCGAGGGCCTCCTGCTCCCTGCCCCCGATCAAGCCAATACTTATCGCGTACCACAATCGCGCTGTGGCATCGTTGGGATCGAGTTCCAAAGCCTTCTTGAACTCAGCCTCTCCTCCGGCAAAATCCCAGTCATACAGCGTCTCGTTGTAGCCCAGAACGGCATGGGGACGAGCCATGATCGCATCCAATTCCAGCGCCCTGCGGGCGGCGGCATTCGACTTCGGAAAGTTTTCGCTGGGAACGCCACCATAGCTAGGCAATATGCCATAGGCGTCGGCCAAACCCGAATAAGCCAAGGCGTAGCCGGGGTCTTTGGCAATGGCCTGGTTGAAATATGAGATTGCGGTAGCAATGTCCGAAGGCGTTCGTCTGTTCCACGAGTAGCGCCCTTTCAAATACAACTCATAGGCTTCTGGGTTTTGCGTGCCCTGCTTGGCGACCTGTTGTTTTTCCGAAGTGCTCAGCTTGGAACGCAGCTTTTCCGCGATGTCGTCCGCAATCTGCTGCTCCAGCGAGATGAGCTCCGTGCTCTTGCCGCGGTAGTGCTGCCCCCAGATTTCGGTGTTGTCTCGAACATCGGTAAGCTCCGCACTCACTTCGATGGTGTCG
>JBAQJU010000220.1:0-6753 GCA_049300475.1 Terriglobales bacterium
AGGATGCCAATGCTTTCCTCATTGCTGCCGAAGAGGCGCGGCTTGATCCGGCTCACATGCTGGGCGTTCACCACGATACACGTGGGAAAGAACAGATTGCCCTTCGTCCAACGGCTGGCAGTGAAGGTTTCTCCGTCAGGAATCATAGTGCCCATAGATGAAGTCGCTCGCCGACATGCCCCTGAAGCGAAAGCCACGATTTATTCCGGCTCTGATTGGCACGACTGAACGTCGTGCCCTTCCCGAGCTACTATCACGCCATTTACACCCACTCGAGTGCGCCCTTCTTCCATATCCAGATGTAGCCTACGATCAGGATTCCAAGAAATACGAGCATCTCGACGAGCCCGAAAACACCGAGCGCCTTGAACTTGACCGCCCAGGGAAACAGGAAGATGGTTTCCACATCGAACACCACAAACAGGATGGCAATAATGTAGTAGCGAACCGTATAGCGTCCGCGAGCGCTGTCGTAGGGATCGATGCCGCACTCGTAGGGCATAAGCTTGGTGCGATTGGGAGACTGCGTGCGAATGACGCGCGCAATGACCAGCGTAAAGGGAATCAGAATTCCGACGACGGCGATAAAGAGAAAAGCGGGAACGTAATTTTGCGGCATGAGGCCTCGAAAGATCTTCCACGGAAAGTGGCGTGAATGAGAAGAAGAATGTTAACCCGTGAGGCGTCGATCTTCAAGGCCTTTGAACGATGCAAGGGTTGGGCGCGTTTATAATCACTGATTCTATCTTTGCTAATTTATCGGACTATTGCGACGATTAAGAGCACTCATTCTAAGGACAGTCATTTTAAGGATACTCATTGGCACTCGACGACAACATTTACGACATCCGGCGCGACAAGCTCAAGAAGATTGAAGCGCTTGGCCAGCCTGCGTATCCGCGCAAATACAACTTCAGCCATACCGTTCCGCAGATTCTGAGCGAATACGGTGGTCAGACGGCGGAGGAACTGGAATCGCCGCGCGTGACCGTGCGCGTAGCCGGCCGGATCATGGCGATCCGGCTGATGGGGAAGGCCGGGTTTGCGCACCTGCAGCAGGACGGGCAGCGGCTGCAGATCTACGTGAAAAAAGATGCGGTGGGCGAGGCGGGCTTCGAGCTGTGGAAGCTGCTTGATCTGGGAGATCACATTGGCGTCCGTGGATATTTGTTTCGCACGCGCACCGGCGAGTTGAGCATTCACGCCGAGGAGTTGACGTTTTTGTCGAAGGATCTGCTGCCTCTCCCGGAGAAGTGGCATGGATTGCAGGATGTGGAGTTGCGCTATCGGCAGAGGTATGTCGATCTGGTGATGAATCCGGAGGTGCGCGAAGTTTTCCTGAAGCGCAGCAAGCTGACGCAATCGCTGCGGCGGTTCTTCGATGCGCAGGGATTTGTGGAAGTGGAAACGCCGATGATGCAGCCAATGGCGGGCGGGGCGGTGGCGCGTCCGTTCAGGACGCATCACAACACGCTCGATATGGATTTGTTTTTGCGCATTGCGCCGGAACTTTATCTGAAGCGGCTGACGGTGGGCGGATTCGATCGCGTGTATGAGATCAATCGAAATTTCCGCAATGAAGGAATCGGATGGAGATGGAATCCCGAGTTCACCATGCTGGAGGCGTATCAGGCCTACACGGATTATTTGGGGATTCTGGATACCACGCAGGCTTCGATCGAACAGGCGGTCGTGGATGTGACGGGCGGGACGAAGACAAAGTGGGGCGAGGATGAGATTGACTGGTCGCACGGAAACTGGCGGCGCATGACGATGCGCGAGGCGATCACGAAGTTCTGGCCGGAAGACGCAGGACGTGCTCCAACTCGCGAGGAATTTGCTCATGCTGAAGCGCTAGGTTCGCTACTGGTGTCGACCCGGGATTTGCAGCATTCTGCCGCTATAGAGGGGGTAAAAAAGGGTGATCCCCCGGAGGCGTATAAACGCCGCGTTGGGCTAGTCGCGGCGTTCGGGGACATCATCCATAATGACCTCGAAAAAGGTGAAAACATCGGCAAAGCAATAGCTCACCTCTTTGAGGCGATCGCGGAAGAGCACCTGCTCCAGCCGACCATCATTTATGAGTTCCCGACGGCAGTATCTCCGCTGTCGAAGCAGAAGCCGGATGAGCCGGACTGGACCGAGCGCTTCGAGATGTTTGTTGGGAAGATGGAGATCGCGAACGGGTTCAGCGAACTGAACGATCCGGAAGATCAGCGGCGGCGGTTTGAAGCGCAGCTGAAGGAGCGCGAGCGCGGCGACGAAGAGGCGCACCAGATGGATGAAGATTACATACGCGCGCTGTCATATGGTATGCCTCCGGCGGGCGGGGTGGGCGTGGGTCTGGACCGGCTGGCGATGCTGTTTACGGATTCGCACACGATCCGGGATGTGATTCTGTTTCCGCTGCTGCGGCCGGAAAAGCAGACAACCACAGAGGGCACGGGGGACGCGGGGGGAAAATAGATCTCGCCGCTCGCAACTCTCGCTGCATGCTTCCGCGGTTCCCACTCTAAAATCGCAAAAGTCGCGATTTTAGAATGGGGCACCCTCCATTTGATAATCTCCGAGGTTGCGCGCGCTCTGAACCTAAACAATCACTTTAAAGATGACGGGGCTACGCGCATGCTTGGGCCAGTAATTTGCTCGGGCAGCGCTACCGTAGCGGACTTCCGACGCTGGGTCGGTAGCGCTTTGCTTCCCCCGATACCTGCCCGTAGAATTGCATGTTCGTTTTAGTCCTGGCTTCATGTCATTTTGCCGGGAGTTTCTAACCTTAGAGCTTCCATCCGCTGCAGGCTTTCGCGATGACCTCTTTGAACCGTGCGTATTCTCGCCTCACCATGCAGCGCCGCTATGAGGCATGGTTCTTGCGCTTTGGTCTCGCCGATGGCTCGGGCGCCTGGTGGTTTCGCTACCTGCTCACCAACCTTGGACGTAGCGGATGTCCCTGCATCGCGGGTGCTGCGCCGGCACAGGTCTGGGCGACGTGGTTTCCGCGCGACGGTCGACCGGAGACCGTCATACAAGACTTCCCGCTGGACGCGCTTACGCTGGATGGGTCTACTGTGGGAACGCGGCCGGGGAGTTCATCTCCATTCTCGCTTAAGATTGGCGCGAATCGCATTGACGAAGACAGTTGCCGCGGGGAGATCGAAGTTCGCGGGCAGAAGATCGGTTGGGACTTGCGCTATGGCTCGCACTTCGGCATCACGCTCAGCAACAAAGGCTGGATTGGCTTTTCGCGGACTCCGCATTCGGATGCGGTATTTAATGGCGATATCCGTTTCGGCGATCGGACATTTCGCGCCGAGCCGCTGGGCTTCGGCTTGCAGGGGCACAATTGTGGCTTTCGGCACCGTCATTTCTGGACCTGGATGCACGCTTGCTTTCCGCAACCGGATGGCAGCCTCAGCACGCTGGAAGCGCTCGTCTATGAAATGCCGCTTGGGCTTCGCTTTCGGAAGGTGATTCTCTGGCATCGAGGACAGGCGCATGTATTCCGAAAGGTTCGCGAATCCTGCCGCGACCGCGAGCGCCTGCGGTGGACTTTTGTGGCAACGTCCTCGGCTGGAACAATCGAGGTGGATGTAGATGGCAGCGGAATTTCGTTGCATCGACTGCCTTATGTCAAGACGGATTGCTCAGGCACATTTGAGGTCTCGAACAACAGCCGCTCGCTCGCGCGACTCAGAATGCATTTGCGGGAGTCGAAGGATCCCCAGGAATTAACGAGCGAGGGCGGAGCCGTGCTGGAGATGACGGGGAACTATTGACCAGTGTGGGCCGCGAAACATTCGCAGGTCTTAATTCAGGTTCTATTTAGGATCAGCGCTCTTGGTCGTCGCTTTGGGCGTGCCCTTTTGCGGACCGAAATTCCTGGTCAGATAGTCAAGCAAGTCCTTGCGCTCGGAGTCGGGAACGCTGGCGCCCAGTCCGGCCATTTTGTCGAGTTCGTCGGACCACTTCACACGTGAGAAATGCTGCTCGGTGATGCGGCTGGCGTTATGACATTGCGTGCACGCGGCCTTTACTTTCGACTGCATCGGTCCCGGCGGAAGCGGCTTGCCTGGGGCCTCCGGAGCCTGGGCAATAGCGAAATGGATGCACGTAAGTAGAAGGATAGACAGGCAGATTCGTTTGAACATGCAGGGTATGGTAATCGAGTCTGGGATCGGTTGTCAGCACAGTGGGCGAGGGACTCGGATCGGGTCTTTTCTACACCCTGCCTTGGGAATCGGTTCTCAGCGCTGATCCAGCATTCGAACTGTTTCAAGAATGGTGTTGCCGACGATTTCCAGGCTCGTGGGGCTGAGCTTGTCCATGGTGTCCTGCGCGGTGTGGTGGAAGACGTCGTTGTAACCATAGGGCACCGAGATGACATCTGCGCAAGGGACGCCGCGCTTGACGAAAGGAATGTGGTCGTCTTCTTCTCCGAATTGCAGCGCATAGAAGTGGGACTGGTAGCCACCACGCTCAGCCGCGGAGCGAATCAGATCGAGTAGCCATGGAGTGGAGTTGGTGTCGTGAATGATGTTCACGTCCGCCGCCCCGATCATATCCATCACCATGAGTGCTTTGATTTTTTTCAGCGTGCCGTCTTTCTCCCACTTCTCGGCAAGATGACGCGTGCCGTACAGGCTGTCTGTGTCCGACCAGGTCTTTACAGCTTCCTCGCCATCGGTCCAGACCAGCCAGACGCTGTAGCCGTCGCGGGTTTTGCCCGGGGCAGCCCGTAGCTCGTGGGCAAATTCCAGCAGGATGGCAGTGGACGATCCGCCGTCATTGGCGCCAACGTAGCCGATATCGCGCAACGGATAGTTGGTGTCGTAGTGGCCCATGATGACGATGATGCCATCTTTCTTGCCGGGAAATTTCGCGATGATATTACGGACGGGGAATTTGCCTTCCACGGTGTCGGCGGTGAAGGCATCGTCCTCGACCTGGTCGCCTTTGAGGTGATCTTCTTTAAGATGATCGATGATGTAGCGCTCCAGCTTTTTGTGGTTCTCGCTTCCCATGTAGCGCGGACCGAAGGCAGTGACTTCGCGGGTGTATTCGAAAGCACGTTTGGCGTCGATTTGCGGGAGCGGGGCGGTATCGGGAGGCGGAGCTGCAGCGGCGCTCGCGGCTTCGGATTTTGCTACAGCAGCCGCGGCGGCGCTCGATGGTGAGGGCGCGGCTGCAGCCGTTGGATTTCCCTTGCCGCACGCGAGTGTGCTCGACAACACGATCAGTGGTAGCGCCAACCAAAATCTTAACCCCAGAGGGCACAGAGGAACACGGAGGAGGGCGTCGTCCAACTCTTTCGTGTTTCTTGTAACGGGTCTCGGCTTCACGCTTTTCTCCTTCTCCTCTGTGCCTTCTGTGTCCTCTGTGGTTACGAGCCTTTCTTGTCGGCCCGCTTTTTCCGTTGTTTGGGATGCACGACCCATGCAATCCCGATACTCAGGAGATATAAACCGACCATGGGCGCAGCGAAGATGCACATGTTCACAACGTCGGGCGTGGGGGTGATGATGGCGGCGACGATGAAGATGCCGAGGATCGAGTAACGAATGTTGTGCCACATCCAGCCCGCGCTGACGATTCCCATCAGGGCGAGAAAGAAGACCAGGATGGGCATCTCGAAAATCGCGCCCATCCCCAGGATGATGGTCACAAACAGCGAAGTGTATTCCTCGATGGTGATCATCGGCTGGAACTGCTTGCCGAAGTCGATCAGGAAGGCGAGCGCCTGGGGATAGACCACGCGGTAGCCAAAATATCCTCCGGCCAGGAAAAGGCCGACGCTCGAGACCATGAACGGCATCACGTAGCGTTTTTCGTTGCGGTAGAGTCCGGGTGCGATGAAGAGCCACAGTTGGTAAAGCACGAACGGCGAGCTGACGAAGAGGCCGGCCACGCCCGCGACTTTCAGGTAGAGGTTGAAGGGGTCGACGGGATTGAGATAGACGAGCTTCTCCGGCAGGCCGTACCTGTGCAGCACCTCGATGATCGGATGCTGCATGATGTCCACCAGGCGCGACGCGGCGAACCAGCAGCCAAAGAATCCGATAGCGACGGCGATGATGGAATAGACGATTCGTTTGCGGAGTTCCTCGAGATGGTCGAGGAAACCCATGGTGGGCATCGGCTCTTTGCCGGATTCGGTCACTGGGGACGAAACGGCCACTTCAGGCATCGGGCGCAACTTTCGGCGCAGGTGAAGAATTGTGGGCCGGCTCATTCGCCGCATCCGCATTCGCCGTATCCGCCCCCGCAACCAGGGCCGGGGCATTTTCGGGCGCAACTGCGGCATGTTCTGCTTCGGCCGTGGACGCGCTTTCCGGGTCAGCCTTGCTTTCAGCGGCATGGATTTCCGCGGCTTCGAGTTGCTCCGCGGGCGGCGGATTGAAGATGCGGCTGGCGAGCGATCCCAGAGGCGCCTGGGCCGGGGGGAGAATCTGGCGCTTGTTCCCGTACTCCGAGACATTGATTTCGGATTCGATCTGGGATCGGAATTCGTTCGAGGCGCGGCGGAACTCGTTCATCAAGCGCCCGATCTGACGGCCAATCTCCGGTAATTTCTTGGGGCCGAAAAGGATCAACGCCAGGAAGAACAGGAAGATCATCTCGCTGGAGAACCCGAAATTCATACCGCTATCATAATGCGCCGGGGCGGAGGATGACTACCCGCGCGCAACCTCCTGGAGGGCGTGCCCCCGGAATTCCTCAACTGACTTTCGATGCCGGAATCTGACCCCTCAATTC
>JBAQJU010000221.1:0-3499 GCA_049300475.1 Terriglobales bacterium
CTGCGGCTACGACTGTTTCGACTACCTCCTCCCCCGGTGAGCCTGCTGCTTCTCCACTTTCCAGCGGCGAAAAAACTGGGGCAACACAGAATAGCGTCAGGCAGAACGCGACCAATCAGACCCCCAAGCAGAGCCAGACTGACCAGAGCCAGATTAACCCGAGCCAGACCGGCGGGAAGATCCCGGACGCAAAGCAGACCGCCGGAAGTCCATCCGAGGCCGAACTGCCAGGAGAAGGGACCGCTATCGTTCTCTCTTCCAAAGGTGCGGAGAACAGGCTGGTGCATTCCGAGCAGCCCACCTATCCCGCCGACGCCGGTTCCCATCGGGTCAAGGGTCCGATGGTACTGAAAGCTGTTATCGATGAGAACGGTAAAGTTGCGGGTGCGAGAGTCATTCAGGGCGATAGCGCTCTTGCATCCGCCGCCGTCAGCGCTGTCAAGCAGTGGCGCTACCGGCCCTATGTTCATGACGGGAAGGCGGAACCCTTTCAGACGGTGGTGGTGGTGGATTTTCAGCAGCAGCCTTGACGATTACAGGGTTCCCGATTGTGGTAATCGATTACCAACAAAACCCGCACGCTTTCCTATTACCCACGTAACTTGCTGGTACCCACGGCACTGCCTACGATTGCCTCATCATGGGTTACCAAGCTTTACTTTTCTGCTCTGATGAAAAACTCGCTCGTGTCGTAAGCCAGGTTTTCAGCGAACTCGATTTCGAAGTCGATCCAGTTACCGAGCCCTTTGCTGCCGTCAAGAAGTTGATGGCCCAGCATTACGATGCGATTGTGGTCGATTGCGACAACGAGCAGAACAGCGCGCTTCTATTCAAGAGCGCCCGGAACTCCACTTCGAATCAAGGCTCGCTCGCCATAGCCCTGGTCGAAGGACAGGCGGGCGTGGCGAAGGCGTACCGCATCGGCGCCAACCTGGTATTGACCAAACCCATCAATGTCGAGCAGGCGAAGGGAACGCTGCGCGTTGCTCGTGGACTCCTTCGGAAGAATTCGGAAGCCACCCCGGCAGCCAGCCACGCGGCGGCGGCCACGGCGGGGTCGACTCCGGTCGCCGCGCCTACTCCTGTTCCTGCCCCTGCCCCTACTCCCGCTCCGTCCATCCAGTCCCCGAATCGAATCGTGGAGGCGTTTGCGGCGCTGCCAACTCGCGGACAGTCTCCGGAGTTCGAAACTACTCCTTCATCCGTGGCCTCCTCGGCGGAGAGTGAAGAGAGGCCGCCGTCTGGTCCCGCGCCCGCACGAGACTGGAACTCGCTCGTCGCGAAATCGACGACCGCGCCGGTCGCGCTCTCGCCTTCAAAAGCAGCCCGGGAAGAGATAACGATCACAGAAGCGCCCAAGCCCAGTACGTTACCTGTTCTCACCACCAGTTCCAGATCCCAGGGTGCAGCCGCCGCGCCGGCTCGTGCCAAGGAAGTGGTCGCGCCAGCCAAGAAACAAGTCGAAAAGGAAGCAGGCGAAGAGCCCGCTAAAAAGTTTGGGAAAATGGAGGCTGACCCTGCCCCACAATCGAGCTTCTCAACCAATGCGGGGAGTGTGTATGGGGGGCCGTCGTTCATTCTGGGCGACGATGCGGATGGATCGGGGGGCAGCAAGAAGATTCTCATTGCGGCTGTCGTCATACTAGTGCTGGCGGGTGCAGCGTACTTCGGTTGGACCAGGTTTGGCTATACTCACTCGGCGGCGATTCCCCAACTTGTCACGACGACGCAGCCGAAACCAGCCGCGCCTGTGCCTGATTCGGCTCCCGTGGCCACCTCATCTCCGGCGCCTTCGGCGGCGACCAGCCCGGAGAGCACTGCCAACACTCCTTCAGCACCCAAGAGTTCCTCCGCCGAACTCCAACACTTGTCGACTGGATCGTCTGCCCCGACCCGGATCGTCATTCGCCCGGAACTTGACGCCCAGGAATTCGCATCGGCTCCGCTGCTGGTGAAATCGGCTACCACTGCGGTCAAAACACATACTGACGAGTCCGCTGCCCAACTACCCAGCCCCCTCACCGTCGCGTCACCTGCCGACGGCAATCTGAGCGGGGTCCTGACCTCCGCTCCCACCGACATTTCCAAGCCGACCCTGGCTCGAATCAGGATTTCCCAGGGAGTATCGCAGGGACTGTTGATCAAACGCGTTCAGCCCAAGTACCCGGCGGGTGCGCTGGCGACACATCTGGAGGGTGCGGTTCAGATCGAGGCCACCATCAGCAAAGAGGGCTTCGTCATCAATCCAAAAGTACTGAGCGGAGATCGCATGCTGGCCACGGCCGCGCTCGACGCGGTCCGGCAGTGGAGATACAAACCCTATTATCTGGATGGGGAACCGCTCGAAATCCAGACCGAGATTACGGTCAACTTCAAAGCCCGATAGCGGGCCGTACAGTCCACTCATTTAATGAGTTTGAGTCGTCGTTTGGCTCGCACCGCCAGGCAGCGCGAAACCATTTCCTAATTCAATTGTTCATTCAGAGGCCGGCGCCGTGGACGCCCCGGATGCGCGCTGACCCCACGGAATTTGTGATAGAGGCCGTGCAAATTTTCGCTCAAAAGCCTCACTACCTGCAGGCAAAACTCGTGGTGACCGTCCAGAAAGTCCAGAAAGTACTTGCGCTCGATGAAGGCTGCCGTCGTCTGCTCCACGGCCTCCGCGGTCACGCGATATGTGTCCCCTGACATGCTCTCGCTCAAACCCAAAATCGAGCCAGCACCCACCACCTCCAGCAACTGGTTCTGGTTGTTCCCCGCCGGCAACAACACTTGAACCGCGCCTGTTTCTATCAGATAAATGCCCACTGCGGCTGTTCCGTGCTGATAGAGCCTAGCTCCCCGGGGAAACACGCGGAACGTCATCATTCCGCGAAGGGCCTGCTCAAGCTCCTGGCTCAGCCGCGCTCCCGAGAATTCCGACGACACAGACGTGGCCCCCTTCGCGTATCCGCCTATCCTCGTTCTGTTCTGGACACATGGGCGGTGATGAGAGTCACATCTGAAAGTGACCCGCGACCATGATCGAGCTCTATTTCTCAAGTTGGTGGGTTAGTACGAAAGAGTGGACTAGTGCGAAAGGATTAATTTCATGATTTAGTTTTGTTGACCTAAACCACGTGGGGACTAGTATCCGCAGCCTTGTCAGACTAGAGTCTCAAAAGCGCCACAGCTGACCTCCCCCCAGCGCTTCCGGCGTATCCAAGAGGAGGATCAACTAAAATGAAGAAAGCAAGTCTTTTACTGGTGGCGATCGCCCTGCTGATGGGCATCGTTTCCAGCACCGCTTCGGCTCAGGCCGCAACTTCAACGGGCGACGATAGCGTTTACTTTGTCTCCTATTTCTCCAACAACGTGGCCGCTGCGCCGGACGCAACGGCTCGTTTCATCAACGATGGCGACACAGCGGGCAACCTGTGGGCGGCCTTCTATGTGTTCGATGACAGCCAGGAACTGACGGAATGCTGCGCTTGCCAGATCACGCCTGACGGCTTGCTCT
>JBAQJU010000222.1:0-19563 GCA_049300475.1 Terriglobales bacterium
CGCCGAGGCAGCCTGGGCGTGGTGGCGAACATCGGCTCCCAGAACCCAGAAAATCACATCCTCGGAAATGTTGGTGGCGTGGTCGGCGACGCGTTCCAGGTTGCGCGCTACGAGAAGCGCGTCCAGAGCCTGTTGGGTACTTTGGGGCTGCTCGTTCATGGTTCGCACGAGCACGATGAAAGCCTCGTCCCGCATGCGGTCGACGACGTGATCCATTTCAAGGACGGCCTGGGCGAGTTCCGCTTTGCCCTCGACAAATGATTCCAAAGCCCGGCGCACCATGGCGCTGACAGCGGTGGCCATGCGGGCGATATCTACCGGCAGTTCGACTGCAGGCAACTCGATCATGTCCATGACGCGCTCGGCGATGTTGACGGCCTGATCGCCGACGCGCTCCAGGTCGGCATTGATCTTGGTCACGGCAAGAATGAAACGCAGATCGACGGCTGCGGGTTGCTGGGTCGCAAGGATGTCAAATGCCATCTCATCAATTTCGCGCTCGGCGGCGTTGATGAGGCTCTCGTTCTCGAGGACTAGCTGGCAGCGGGTGAGATCGCGTTCGGTGTAGGCCTGGGTGGCGCGATCCACCGCCAGTTCCGCGAGACCGCCCATGCGGAGCAGTTTCTCCCGGAGTTCCTCCATCTGTTGTTGAAAGCGCGTGCGCATCGTCCAAACCTCTTTTATCCGAATCTGCCGGTGACGTAGTCTTCCGTCCGTTTGTCGGAAGGATTGGTGAACACCTTTTCCGTCTTATCGAACTCGATCATCTTGCCCAGCAAAAAAAAGCCCGTGAATTCAGCCACACGGGCCGCCTGTTGCATATTATGCGTCACAATCACGATCGTGTATTGCTCTTTTAATTGAAAAATCAGTTCCTCAATCTTGCCGGTGGAGATGGGATCGAGCGCGGAGCAAGGCTCATCCATGAGGAGCACTTCCGGCTGGACAGCGAGGGCGCGGGCGATACAGAGCCGCTGCTGCTGGCCGCCGGAGAGGCTGGCGCCGGATTTCTTGTGCAGCGAATCCTTGACTTCGTCGAAGAGCGCCGAATTACGCAGGGATTTCTCCACGATTTCGTCGAGTTTCTTGCGGTTGCGGAAACCGTTCAATTTCAGGCCCGCGGCCACGTTGTCATAAATGGACATGGTGGGGAACGGATTCGGCTTCTGAAAGACCATTCCCACGCGACGACGCAACTGGGTCGCCGACGTGCCGTTATAGACGCTGAACTCCCCGATGCGAACGGTACCGTCGACGCGCGCCTCGGGAATGGTTTCGTGCATGCGGTTCAGGCAGCGGATAAAGGTGGATTTACCGCAACCCGAGGGACCGATCAGCGCGGTGGCATGGTTGGCCTGCACGATAATGTTGATGTCGAACAGGGCTTGAGTCTTGCCGTAGAAGGCATTCAAGCGCTCGACTGTGATTCCGACACCCATAACGCGTTAAGCTCCTGCGAATGTTCCGTGCCGCACCACGAAGCGAACGGCCGCAACGGCGCTGACGATGAGGACAATCAAGACCAAGGATCCGGCCCAGGCCTGGCGATGCCATTCATCGAACGGTGAAATTGCATAGGTGAAAATCTGCAGCGACAGCGCCGCGGTGGGCTGATCGGTCCTCCAGTTCCAGAACTGGTTTCCAAAGGCGGTGAAGAGCAGAGGGGCGGTCTCTCCGGCGACGCGGGCAAAGGCCAGCATAACGCCGGTGATTATGCCCGAGGTCGCCGTTCGCAGCGTGATCGAGAGGGTGGTCCGCCAGCGAGAAACGCCCAATCCGAAGGCAGCCTCGCGGACGGCTTGCGGAACCAGGAGCAGCATCTGTTCGGTAGTACGGGCGATGGTGGGCACCATCATGATGGCGAGGGCAACACCGCCGGCGAGCGCGGAGAAATGCTTCTGGCGCATCACGACCAGTCCATAGGCCACGATGCCAATGACAATGGAGGGCACGCCGTTCAACACATCCGAGATGAAGCGGAGAGCGTCGCCGTAGCGGTTACGGCCGTATTCGGAAAGAAAAACACCCGCGCCGATTCCCAGCGGTACACCCAGCAGACTGGCGATGGCCAGAATGACTCCGGAGCCGACGATGGCATTGGCCATGCCGCCGCCAGGCTCGCCGACTGGCTTTGGCGTCTGGGTGAGGAAGGCGATGTTGATTGAGCCGATACCTTTAAAGACCAGGTAGGCGAAGATGGCGAAGAGCGGCAAAAGCACAAGGACCACGGTCAGAATGGAAACGCCAGTCATTATGTGGTCGACCGCGCGGCGCCGCCAACTGATGGGCGGAATGACGAGGGCTTCCGAATTGGAATTTGTGTCAGGCAAGGTTCACGTCAAACATTCTTCTCTTTACTTAGTCTTTGCCCTAGTAACTACGGTGCGGCTGAAGGCCGCACCCTTTCAAAACAACGTCAAAATCGGAGTTTTTCCGCCTGCTAAAGGCATCCCCCGAGGCGCTAAAGCGCAAATCTAATTTTAACGACTTAGCGGCACGACCAAGGTCGTGCCCTTCCCTTTTTCCTTCATTGGCCGCGTTTTCCCGCAAGCTGTGAAGCCGTGCCCTACCCAAAACCTATTTTTGAAACATGCTCCAGCAAACTTCAAACCATACTTTTCGACGGCTGGCCGCGGGTCACGCTCCACACCATCAGGCGGGCGAGCGCATTGACGACGATGGTGACCAGGAATAGCGCCAAGCCAATCTCGATCAAAGCAGACAAGTACAGGTCTCCGGTGGCCTCGGTAAATTCGTTGGCGAGTACGCTCGCCATGGTGTATCCGGGCGCAAAAAGCGACTTGGCGATCTCGGGGCGGTTGCCAATCACCATGGTGACGGCCATGGTTTCGCCGAGCGCCCGGCCCAGGCCCAAAATGATGGCGCCCACGATGCCGGCCCGGGCGTTGCGCAGAACTCCCATCCGAATCATCTCCCAGCGCGTTGCACCCAAGGCAAGCACCGCTTCGCGCTGGTGTTGTGGAACAACGGTCAACACCTCGCGCGTGATGGACGAAATGATGGGGATGACCATAATCGCCAGGATCACGCCCGCGGCCAGCATGCCGATGCCGTAAGGCGGCCCGGTGAACAAGCCCGTCCAACCCAGGGTCTTGCCGAGAAAGGGCTGGACGTAGAGGCGCAATATAGGCACCAGCACGAAGATCGCCCAGAGGCCGTAGACCACGCTCGGGATGGCGGCCAGCAATTCCGTGGTAAACGACAAGATCCCGCGCAGTTTGACTGGACTCATCTCGGTGATAAAGACGGCTACTCCCACCGCCAAGGGCACGGCAATCACCAACGAGAGTAGCGACGAAACCAGGGTGCCATAGATGAAGGGCAGGGCTCCAAACTGATCCTCGACCGGATTCCAGTCCGACTGCCAGAAGAACTTCCAGCCAAAGGCGTGCCAGGAGAGCTGTGATCCGACGATCAGTTGGTAGACGATCAAGACCAGGAGGGCAACCACGGCCAAACCACAGAGACGCATCGCCCCGCCAAAGAGAGCGTCGGGGATCTCACTTACCTTCCCCTGCAACAGCGGCGCCGTACTGGTTTCGATTTTCAGTTCAGCCTTTGCTCCCCGCCCCGGTTCGGGTGCATCAAAACGCGGCCGGGGCAGGGCTTGATTGGACATTTCCGTCTGAGGCTACCAGAGGGTTGTTACAAATAGATTAAAAAGCTGGGGTGGGAACTATCTATCGGCAGATAACTCGTACCTGGCTCGGAGTCAGTAGGGCCGCGAGCTTCGAGCCTCGAGCCACGAGCAAACCGGATTGTCCGAAGGTCGCAAACCGGGCTTGCGCGATGTCGGCCAATTATGAGAAGACTGATCGACAGGTCGCATGCCCACATTTGCTGCCATCGACATTGGATCGAACTCGGTCCGGCTGAAGATCGCTCGTCTGCAGGGCGGACGCCTGAAAGAAGTGCACGAAGACCGCGAGGTTACGCGCCTGGGTGAGGGAGTGTTCGGAGGTGGGCTTCTGCTGCCCGAGGCAATCGCGGAAACCGTCCGGGTATTGCGGCGGTTCAATCGCGCAATCCAGGAGTGCGGAACCGATTCGGTGAAGGTGGTGGCTACGGCCGCGCTCCGCGATGCCCGCAATTCGCGCGCCTTCCTCGAATGGGTCCGCTCGACGACCGGATGGACAATCGAAATCATTTCGGGGCTGGAAGAGGCTCGACTCATTCACCTGGGAATCGTCTCCAACGCCCGCCTGGGCCCCTCCAGCGTTCTGCTGGTGGACCTGGGCGGAGGCAGTTGCGAACTGACTCTTTCCCGTGAAGGACAGATCCGGGATACCGTAAGCCTGCCGCTCGGGGCGGTCCGCCTGACGGGTGAATTCCTGAAGCATGATCCACCGCGCAAGGGCGAATTGAAGCAGCTTCAAGGATTTGTGACCCGCGAAGTCGGCCGCATCCAGGACCGGATCCGAAGAGCCCGGGTGGGAGGTGTGATCGCGACTTCGGGCACCGCTGCCGCCCTGGTCAGCATGGCCAGCCACCTCACCCGCCCGGGCGAGCGTCGGCGGGCGACTTCGGTCACGTGTGCCATGATGCGCCGCATTGTCAAACAGATTACCCGCATGACCCTGGAACAGCGCCGGAAAGTGCCCGGAATCGGCCTGCGCCGCGCTGAGATCATTTGCGGGGGAGCGGTCGTCTACGAAGAATTACTGGAGCGCTGTCACCTGGGCGGGTTTCGGTATTCGCCGCTTGGGTTGCGAGACGGAATCCTGGCACAGATGGCGGCGGAGCACGATCGCAATACCCGTTCGGGACGGGCGATCGAATCGGAACGATGGGAGTCGATCAAGCGCGCGGTGGAGCACTATCGCGTCGATTTGCATCATGCGTTGCATGTGCGGGAAGACGCCCTTCTCCTTTTTTCCGCGTTAAAGTCTGTGCACCAGCTTCCCCCCGAGTATCGGGAGTGGTTGTCGGCGGCCGCCATGCTCTACGAAGTTGGCGATTACGTGAACCGCAACGGCCACCATCGCCACACTTACTACATCATTGCGAACTCTGAAATTCTTGGATATACGCCCCAGCAGCGGCGGGTCATCGGGTCGATCGCGCGCTATCTGGGAAAGTCGCGGCCCACCCCGGGCGATGGGCCGATGAACGACCTGGCCCCTGAGGAGCAGGAATCGGTCAAGAAAGCGTCGGTTCTGCTACGTATCGCTCGAGCGTTAAATATTGGGCGGAGCCAGTCGGTGGCGCGAGTTGGAGTTTCAACGCGCAACGGACGGGTTTCGATGGAGCTCGCGCCCCGCGGCAAGGCGAGCGTGGATTTGGAAGTATGGGCGATAGAAAAGGACCGAGCCTATTTCCGCGAGGTCTTTGGGCGGGAACTCTCGGTGGCCGCGGTATGAAGCGCGCGCAAGATGCGGGGCGTGATGCACCAACTGAGAGAACCGGCGTTGCGGCGCATTTCGACTTTGGCGACCGCTCCCTTCTTGAGTTCGACGACAGCGTCGCCTCCGCTATCGCTGATCACGTGTCCGAGGAACTCGCGCAGGTTCGGGTTGTGGCCGACCAGCAAGATGGAATCCTGGCGGGCATACTTTTCCAGCATCTCCTGAAAGTCCGAGAAAACGGCCTCGGGACGCAGTGCATTGTCGGTCACAAGTTTGCCTTCATGACCCATTTCATTTCCGACTAAAGCGGCAGTTTGGGTGGCGCGCTTTAAGGGACTGGAAAGGATGATTTCGGCCTGCACGCCGAGGGCGGCGAGGGCGCGGCCGATGTATCCGCATTGCTCGATGCCGTCTTTATCCAGGGCGCGCTTTTCGTCTTTCTTTGCGCTGCCTAACTTTCGTTGCCCGGCGCTGGCGTGGCGTAAGAAATAAAGGAACATCGTGAGGTATTATTCCCTTCCCATCAAAACCCTGGTGCTCGACATTCTAGACGCACCGCGCTGAACAGGAGCGGGAATGTCTTCGGGAGACTTGTTCCCTTCCGCCAACGCGATGAGAAAGTCCTGGGCGCTGAAGGCGCCCTTGCCGTGCGGCGGCCGCTTGCTGCGTCCGGCAGGCGATTGCCAGGAACGCAAGTAGCGGCCATCTTTATGAAGAAACCTCACCTTCATATTGTCGGCCAGATAGGCGGCCAGAATTTCGTGGATCACCCGTTCGCGAAGAAGCCTGTCTTTGACGGGAAACAGGACTTCGACTCGCTCGCGCAGATTGCGCGACATCCAATCGGCGCTCCCGATAAAAACCTCCGGCTCGCCGCCATTTTCGAAGCAGAAGATGCGGCTATGCTCCAGGAAACGGCCCACGATGCTGCGCACGCGGATGCGGTGACTGATGCCGCGCATCCCCGGCCGCAACGAGCAGATACCGCGCACCAGCAGATCGATCTCCGCGCCGGCCTGCGAAGCGCGATAGAGGGCCTGCACGATGTCCTTATCGTCCAGTGAGTTAATTTTGGCGACAATGCGCGCCGGAAACCCCTGGCGAGCGTGCTCTGCTTCTCGTTCAATCAGCGACAGGCATCTTTCCGCCAAATCGAGCGGGGCCACCATTAACGGTCCGTAGTCCGGATGCTCGGCATAAGCGGTCAGAAAACTGAAAACATTCTGAACGGCAGCGGTAATCTCAGGGTCGGCCGTCAACAGACTCAAATCGGTATAGAACCGGGCGGTCGTGGCATTGTAGTTTCCGGTGCCCAGGTGCGCGTAGCGCCGCGCCACGCCATCGGGATCACGGCGCACCAGCAGGGAAAGCTTGCAGTGGGTTTTCAATCCAACCAGCCCGTGAAACACCTGGACCCCGGCATCCTCCAGATCGCGCGCCCAGCGGATGTTCGACGCCTCATCAAAGCGCGCTTTCAGTTCGACCACCGCCGTCACTTCTTTTCGGGAAGCGGCGGAGATGAGAGACGGAACGATTAATGAGTGTTCGCTGGTGCGATAGAGGGTCTGCTTGATGGATAGCACGTTGTCATCGTCCGCGGCCGACTGAATGAACGAGACCACTGCATCGTAGGAGTCGAAGGGATGGTGGAGCAGAATGTCGTGGTGCCGCAATTCCTCAAACAAATCGCGCGACTTAGCGGTCAGCCGCAACTCGCGTGGCACAAACGGTTTGAACTTCAAGTCGGGCCGGGCCGCTTCGTCGTAGACATTGAAAAGCCGCGAAAGATTCACCGGTCCATTGACCGGGAAAATCTGCCAGCGCTCCAATTCGAAGACCGTACCGAGGCGCTCGACAATCTCGGGGTCGGCCGCGGAATCGATCTCCATGCGCACGGCATCGCCTTTGCGCCGGTTATGCAATTCGGCGCGCACCGACTCCAGGAGATTGCGCGACTCCTCTTCCTGCAGATAAAGATTGCTGTTGCGGGTCACGCGAAATGCCGCCGAAGAAACGATGTCATAGCCCTGGTACATGCGCACGGCGTGATGGACGACCAGATCGGCCAGAAAAATAAAGTCCAGCGTGCCCCGCGAGGGCAAGCGAACCAGCCGGGGAAGCGCGCGCGGAACGGTTACCACGCCGGTGTAGGTGAGCGAGGAGCGACGGCGACGGCGCAACAAGAGGGCCACGCAGAGCGCCTTGTTGATGACGCGGGGAAAAGGATGTGCGGGGTCAACCGTGACGGGGGTAAGCAAGGGATCAAGCTCCCGTTCGCAATAGTTGTCGACAAAGGCCATGGTCGCGTCATCCAGTTCGTCGATGGCCAGCACGCGAATGCCCTGTTCCGCCAGTTCCGGCCGCACGCGCTCGTTCCAGCAGGAATACTGTTCCTCCACAAATTTGTGGGTGGCGCGGTTGATCAGTTCCCGTTCCTCCACCATGGAGAGTCCGTCGGAGGTGGTGGAGTTATGGCCATCTTCGAGTTGTTGGAGCAAGCCACCAACTCTGACCTCAAAAAATTCGTCCAGGTTGCTGGCCGTGATGGCCAGGAACTTGACGCGCTCCAGCAGCGGATTGCTGGCATCTTCGGCTTCTTCGAGCACGCGCCAGTTGAATTTCAGCCACGATTCTTCGCGATTCAGGAAAAGGGCGCGGCGGTTTGAAGTCTTGCGCACCATAAGGATCAACGTGGAACTATCGAATTCTCCTTCTTAGAGAGTGTTCTTGTACGGGGGATGATCACGAACCACGTTCGGAGCCCCGCGAACTAGTGTGCGGTCGCGATGAATTCGTTACCGGTCTGCGGAGTTCCCCAGGGGCTAAAGCCCGCATTTCTTGGCACGGATTACGGCGCGGCTGAAGAGGTTGCTGAAAAACTACTTCGCGGGTCGAAAGTGTGACCTCAGCGGCTGAAGCCGCATTGAAAAGAGGCCAGTTATCGCAGCGGTAAACCGCTGCGCCACCCAAAATCAAGCGCAATATTGAGTTTTTCCGCAGCCTGTGAAGCTGCGCCCTTTCAAAGCCTCAGACTCTATGCCGCGAATTTCCGGGACGCTAGAAGGCTGCAGAAAAAGTCTGCGCGCGCCAATTGCGACCCGCAGGCGCTGAAGCGCGAATCTATTTTCAGCCACTTGTCGGCACGAGTGGAACTCGTGCCCTTCCCGTTCGTGCGCTCTTCGAGTTTTTCCGCAGCCTGTAAAGCCGGGCCCTTCTCGAAGCAGGTGACCCGGATACCCGCTCCAGCAACGATCGTTCTGCGACACACCACTAGTATGCCTCTGGAATCTTCGAGCAACTGCATAAACAGAGCCCGGAGGCACATATCGCTCGCAACAGTATAGCAAGACAAAAAGGCGCCGGTTTGTCGCCCGGCGCCCTGATTATGATCCCGACTTTGGATCGGTCAACTTTGATCGGTCAAGTCTGGATCGGTCAAGTCTGGATCGGTCAAGTCTGGATCGGTCCCGCGCCACTGCAGGCGCAGGGCCGGTTTGTTGTCTTACGGCAAGTAGTAGCGGAATGAGGTGAACACCATCCCATCCAACCCGTTCGGCGACCCGCCTACAGCGGACCAGGCATTCCGTGTCACGTAGGAGTACTGCGTGCCATATTGAAACCTGCCTCTCGGCCCCGAGTAGAAGCGATACCAGAAGCCGATGGTTCCCTCGATCAAGGCACGTGTGTCTCCGGTGCAACTAGCGAGAGTGCCGGGAGTGAAGCCGCCCGAGCCGGGCGCGATTTCGGTGTAGCAACCGGAGTTGACGAAGGTGGGCGCGCCGTAGCCAACATTGGCTCCCTTGCCTTTGCTCGCCAATGCATCGAAATCAAACGTCCGGGCGGCGTATTCGGCTCCGCCGTAGCTGTAGATATCCAGCTTCTTGCCGTGCCACTCGAGGGTACCTAGCCCTTGCAAGTTCTTGATCAAATGAACCGTACCATCGGCATTGATGGAAGCATCGGAAAGCCCTCCCGGAGCATAGCGGCCGATTCCGCTGCCGCCGGTGCCTTTTAAGCCGAAAACGACGCGCCTGGCAAAGGTCCAACGGGCGCTCGCCCCGAAGCCTCCGCCCTCTTTCGAGGCGTTGTAGGCTCCGGTTGCGGAAGTGGCGCCAGTGGCAGTACAGAGCGCCGAGCCGGCAGCGAATTCGACGCAGGGGAAGACGCGGTCCGTAAACCGATCGACCAGACCGAAGACCTCGTAATGTCCAAAGCCCGGATCAAAAGCAATCTTGGCGATGATATCGGGTGAGGGATTGAAGGAATAATTCGTAGTGGTGTTGTAGCTGTTGCTCGCGCCAGATTGGCCAGCCAGGAAATTACTGGCGTTGCCGTGTGTGGACACCGTGGCTTGAGGATTTTCGAGCGCGAACGCGACCGCAACCTTGTCGCTGAAGCGCTTGGTCACGCGGATGCCATACTGCCGCGCGAAATTGAAGCCGACGTTATAAGACGGGTCGATGGTCTTGGGCCGAACGTCGTTGGTTTTGCCCATGTCATCGTCTGGGGCAATTCCCTTGGCATCCTCGGTCAGCAGGCTCCACGATTGCCCGCCCAGGAAACTCCAGCCATTATTGAACTTGGCTTGCGCCCAGGCCTGCCGGAGACGGAGGGTGTAGCTGTCGGTTTCCGTGGAGGTGGAGGTGACGCCGGCAGAAAGGAAGTCGGCCGAGACGTAGCTGGAAAGATCGACGTTCCCCAGACGTCCATCCACGAAGACGGTGGTTTTGGACTGGCGGCCTGAGCCGAAAAACTCCGACAGCCGGCTCTGGGAAGCGCCGGGCATGGTAAGGGAGTTGAACGGAGTGGGCAGGTCTGCACTCAATGCCCGCGACCGCCGCACAAATTCGGCCGCGGCGTATCCACCGGGCGTGATGTTGATGCCTCGGAAATGGATAGTGATCGCACTCTCCATCTGCTTGTTGAATACCTGTTCCCCATCCGGTGTGGAATGCCCCGGCGACGGTTCCTGCAAGTTCAGTACTGCGTTTTGCAGGACCGCGGCATTCGACGGCGTGGCGCTCGCTGATTTGAGACTGGCGACGTCATTCTGCAATTCGCCCACCGTCTGCTCTTGCTTCGTGGCCTGAACCTGCGCCGCGTCGGCTTTGGCAGCGGCGGCAGTGGCAGTCGTCTGGGCCTGCTGAACGGCCTTATCGCGACGGAGCAATTCCTCTTGTAAGGCCTGAATCTGCTGCTGTGCGGCGGCCAGCCCCGCTTGCAGCTTTTGGAGGTCGGCGGCGGTGACCGGCTGCCCGCTGGCCACGGGGGTGTCCGCATGCTTTTTGTTTGGAACCGGCGTTGAGGCAGTTTCGGTTTGTGCCCAGGTGCCAGCCGTCAATCCTGCCAGCACAAACGAGATCAGAAACAAATTCCTGGTTGATTTCATGACACTACAATCCTCTCCATTTGATTTAGTGATTTGGCTTGCCATTTCGGGGGGGAGGCAATTTCAGGGATCGGGAAGCCAGCCTTGGATTCCATAATCCCGATAATACTAGTAGACTTATATAATGTCTATCATAATAGTAGACTACATGGACAATATAGCAATTGTCCTTCCAGGCATGGGAAGGCTAGTACTCTGGATAAATTATTGATTTTTAAGGAACGGCTACGGCTTCCTCGACCGCCGGGCGGCGGTCATGCCGCAAATATTTTCGTCTCGTTCCCAGTACTTTTCCGGTGAGAGGGCCGGGAGTCGCTACCAAGCGCACCCAGCTCAGGGCGGCCCGGCTGAAGCCGGGCCCTTTCAAAGCCCTATTCTTGAAACACGCTTTAGTGAACCTGCTTGATGGCTGCCTTTACTTTTTCCACCACGCTGGCGGGCAGCGGGGCATAGCTGAGTTGGGCGGTCATCTTCTGGCCGTCGGTGACCATCCAGTTCAGGAAGTCGGTGATGATCTTCCCCCTCGCGGCATCCTTGGATTGCACCGGAATTAGCAGCCAGGTGAAACTTGAGATGGGGTAAGCCGTCTTGCCGGGGGCATTGGTGATGGAAACGCGAAAATCGGCGGGCATGTTCTTTACCGACCCTGCCGCCTCGGTCACTCCCGCGAGCGAAGCCTTCACAAACGTGCCAGCCACGTTCTGCACCTCCCCATAGGTAATCTTGTTCTCGACCGCGTAAATCAGTTCCACGTAGCCAATGGAACCCTCCAACTGGCGAATCTGTCCAGCGACGCCTTCGTTGCCTTTACCGCCTAAACCCACGGGCCACTTCACCGAGGTTCCCTTCCCCACGCTCGACTCCCACTCCTTGCTTACCTTGGACAGATAGTCGGTCCAGATGTAAGTGGTGCCGCTTCCGTCGGAGCGGTGCACAACAATGATCGACTGGTTGGGAAACTTCACTCCCGGATTCGCCTTCGCGATCGCTGGATCGGTCCAGCTGGTAATTTTCCCGAGAAAAATGTTGGCCAATACATCGGGAGTAAATCTGATGTCACCGCTTACGCCGGTAACGTTGTAGGCCGGGACGTCGGCGCCGAGTACGGTCGGGATGTGCAGGATCTTGATCTTGGCTTCTTTCAGTTGCGCATCAGTCATGGGGCCGTCACTGGCTCCGAAGTCTACGGTGCCGTTCAAGACCTGGCGGATACCGCCTCCGCTTCCAATCGACTGATAGTTGATCTGCACATCCGGATGTAATTTGTTGTATTCGTTGAACCACTTCGAGTACATCGGATACGGGAAGGTGGCACCCGCTCCATTTAGCATTGTCTCTGCGACCGCCGGAAAACAGAACGCAACAACCGCACACAGCAGCACGATGCGTCGGATCACTGGATGAATCCTCCTCAAGTATGTTTCGGTATACAAACTGGTTCTAGCGGCGAAGTATTAAAGGAAGGTTACAACCGAGTGAATTTCTGATGACAGACCTCGCTTTGCAAGCACTTAGCGAGAAATATTTTTGTCGATGCGCGCCAGTTCCCTAGCGAAGAGGGAGTTTTCAGGAAATTCCCGCTGCAGTCCGGTCAGCATCTGCCGGGCGCGCGCCGTGTCTTTTTCGCGTACGTAAGCAATGGCCAGCAGGATGCGCGCGAAGGGAGCCAACAACTGGCCGTGTTCAGCCGTGGTCTGCAGTTCGGCGATGCCGCCCTGTTTATCGCCATCGATGCCACCCACCCGAAGAATCCAGCGCACCGGAGCCGCCATCGATCCGATGATGTAGCGGCTCACGCCGCCGGCCAGGTGGGCATCGTAGCAAGTCGGGTCGGCAGCCAGAAGCTGGCTCGCCCAGGCTGTGGCCTCCTTGGTGTAGTGGAGCGATGCCAGATTGCGTTTTTCGATGAGCGCCGCATAGTCGGAACGTAGTCCAGCTGCCATGGTCATCGCCAAAAGCGCATCTCGATCCTTGGGATCGTGGCTCAGCCTGGATTTTGCCAGGTTTTCCGCGCGGTCAAGTTGCTGGTCGAAACGTGTTTTCTGGGCAGGATCGGCGGCATATTTCTTGCGGGCGGCGAAAACTGAATCGTCGGCGTAGAACTGTGCCTCCAGAACACCCAGGCGGTTGAATTCCGAAAACAGGATGCCAGCCGCTTCACTGGCCGGGCCCATCGCATTTTCAGGATTCAGTTTTTCCCAGGTCTCAAAATCTTTTTGTGCGCCCCCAAAGTCGAGGTCGTAGAGGCGGCGAAAGCCCTGATTGAGGCCGAGGGACGGTACATCGGATCGGGCCGGCAAAGGCAGCAACAGAAGTGTCGCGAGACCGATCAGCGCGATCGGCAGGGTGCACCGAAGCCACGGCGATTTGCTTCCGGGATTATCCAGCTGGTTACCCCACATATAGAGCCTTGGATGCATTTTAAACGCAGCGTGAATGGAGCGCGAGTAGTAAGTCGGTCTGAAACCGGCGTCGCCTCAGCAGCTAAAGCCGCATTGATGCTGCGTCACTTACAGCACGGCTGCACAGGCTCCAGAAAAGGTCATGTGCGCAGGCGAATTTCGGCGCGCAGGCGCTGACGCGCGAATCTATTTTCAGCAGCTTAGCGGCACGAGTACTCGTGCCCTTCCCTTTCGTGCGCTCTTCGAGTTTTCCGCAGCCTGTGAAGCCGTGCCCTTTCAAAACAATTTCTCAAAACAATTCCAAACTGACCCGCTACCGGAGCGCGAGCACGATTCTTTATCTTCTGGCAAACTGCTAAATGGTGAGGATGCGGTGCTGTGAGCGATGAAATCCGTTATGCGCCGGGCTGGCCCGGAATTGAACCACGCTGGACGTCGAGCGCGAAGACAGGCATTGGCACTGCCCTGAACCTTCATAGCCGCGTCTGGTTCACCCTTAGTCATGGGATTCTCAACGAAATCTATTTCCCGCGCGTGGACCAGGCCTGCACGCGCGACTTCGGCCTGATTGTCACCGACGGCCATGCCTGGTTCTCCGAAGAGAAACGCCATTGTACATTCCAGAACCTGCCGGTCGAACCTGGCGTACCCGCATACGAGTTGACGAATTCCTCGACCGATGGACGTTACCGGATCGAAAAAGAAGTTTTGACCGATCCGTGGCGCAACGTGGTATTGCAGAAAATCCGGTTCATCCCGCTGCAGGGAAGTTTACGCGACTATCGACTGCACGCGCTGCTGGCTTCGCACCTGGCCAACTTCGGATACGGCAATACCGGCTGGGTGGGCAACTACAAAGGCACGCCGATGCTGTTCGCCCAGCGCGATTCCTCCGCGCTCGCCTTGGCCGGTTCAGCGCCCTGGCGCAAGCGTTCGGTGGGGTTCGCAGGCGTATCAGACGGATGGCAGGATCTCTCGCAGCATTACCAGATGACGTGGGAGTATGAGCGCGCGGAAAATGGAAACATCGCGCTCACCGGGGAAATTGACCTGGGGGCCTGCAACGGCGAATTCCTTCTCGCCCTGGGCTTTGGCGGAATTTGGGCTGAAGCTGGCCAGCAAGCTGTCTCTTCCCTGCTCACTGCCTACGAAACAATCAGGAAGGACTACGTCTTTCACTGGCAGAACTGGCAGAAGACACTTAAGAAGCTGGACGCGCAGCCCCGTGAGAAGGATTTGTATCGCGCGAGCGCCGCCGTGTTGCGCTCGCACGAGTCCAAGGATTTTCTAGGCGGAATTATCGCCAGCCTCTCCGTTCCATGGGGATTTAATAAAGGCGACGAGGATCTCGGCGGCTACCACCTAATTTGGCCGCGCGACCTGGTGGAGAATGCGGGCGGCTTGCTGGCGGCGGGCGCTCACGAGGATGCCCTCCGTGTGCTGCATTACCTCGAGGCAACGCAGGAAGCCGATGGACATTGGGCGCAGAACATGTGGCTCGACGGGCGTCCTTATTGGAGCGGCGTGCAGATGGATGAGACAGCCTTTCCAATTCTGTTGGTCGACCTGCTGCGCCGTGAAGCGCCTCGCTCCTACGAGAATTGCGCACGTTGGTGGCCAATGGTGCGCAAGGCGGCCGCTTTCATCGCAGCCAACGGTCCGGTCACGCAGCAGGACCGCTGGGAAGAAGATGGCGGATACTCGCCGTTCACCATGGCCGCTGAAATCGCTGCCCTGCTGATTGCGGCCGATCTGGCGGACGAAATGGGCCAGTCGCGGCCCGCCGAATTTCTGCGCGAGATGGCCGACGCCTGGAACTTCAACATGGAACGGTGGACGTATGCGGTGAACACCGACCTCGCCCGGCAAGTTGGCGTCGAAGGCTACTACGTCCGGATTGCGCCGCCTCCCACGGCAGACGGAGCCGCTTCGCCACTGCAGGGATTCGTTCCCATCAAGAATCGTGTGCCCGGTAGTGAGGATGCGCGGGCGGTTGAGATCGTCAGTCCGGATGCGCTGGCCTTAGTGCGCTTTGGTTTGCGGCGGCCGGATGACCCGCGAATTCTCAACACCATCAAAGTGGTCGATGAGCTGCTGCGCGTGAAGCTTCCGCAAGGCCCGGCCTGGTACCGTTACAACGGCGACGGCTACGGCGAGCACGAGGACGGTTCTCCCTTCGATGGAACGGGTATTGGCCGTCCCTGGCCGCTGCTGGCGGGGGAACGAGCCCACTACGAACTGGCCGCCGGACGTGTCGTCTCCGCCGAGGCCTTGTTAGGTGTGATGGAAAACTCGACCGGTGCAAGCCGGCTGATTCCCGAGCAGATCTGGGACAAAACGGACATTCCGGAGCGTGAACTGTTCACAGGAAAAGGGTCGGGATCGGCGTGCCCGCTGGTATGGGCGCATTCCGAATACATCAAGCTGCGGCGGTCGCTTGCGGATGGGAGAATTTTCGATCAGCCGCCGCAGACAGTAGAACGATACCTGGTGAAGAAAGTATCCGCGACCTACTTCAACTGGCGCTTCAACAACAAGCCACGCACGATGCCGTGCGGAAAGAAGCTGCGCATTCTCACGATGGAACCCGCCATGGTGCATTGGAGCTTTGACAACTGGCAGACCAGTCACGACGGCGCCTCGGAGGAAAGCGGATGGAATCTGCAGCATCTCGATTTGCCCACCGAGACGCTGGTGGTTGGGCGCGAGATCGTCTTTACATTCCTCTGGAAAAGCAGCGGCCAATGGGAAGGCCGCGATTTCGTGGTCGGAGTCGAATAATCAGCGCGCGTGGGCGGACTCACCGACTGGCCACCGGCTGCCGTCCAAATCATGAAAGCCAGGATCGTAACTGCGGCTTCCTCTTTAATGCTTTCACAGCTTCTTCAAGCTCTTGTTGATCGGTTGAGGAGAGAGAGGCCGCTTTTTGCGTGGCGCTACGTAAACGATGGAATGCTGTGCTGGATTTGTAGCCGGGAAGAAGTTCTTTCAGGGTTGCAATCAAAGCGATCTCGTTCCAGGCAGAGCCGTCGTGCTGCGCTTGGAGCGCGACCACTGTTTCCGCCAAAGCGTCGAGGTGCGACTTGTGCTTCAGCATGCGTGTTCCTCTGGGCTTGCCCTGGCGCGCAATCTTACGCTGCCCATGCTGGAACGGCAATAAAGAATTGGTCCACGATATTGGCCCGTGATCGAAATTCCCGGTAAGCTATTGATTCCAAATGACAGTCTCGGAAAAAGGTAAGCGACAAAAGTAGCGCGCTAGCTTTGCATATCGGTTCGCGTCGATTAGTCGTCCTACGCTTTTGCCCGAGCGTCTTCGGAAGGAAAGGCCGAGGACGAGCGTGATCAGCAGGTAGCCGACGATTGCGGACCAATCGAGGATGGTGAAGTTCCTGAGTTGCGCAAGAATACTTCAGGGGTGGAGCGGGGAGAAGTTGCGGGTTCGATTCCCTGTTCTTGCGCACGACCTGCAATGCGGAGGATGCGGCGGGCGGGACGCCCGCCTAACCGCCGCCGGGACGGCGGCGCTACGGGCTGCTCGGGAGTCCGGTCCACTTTCTTGTTAGACTTTGCTTTCAGGCTTTTCTCTGACACGACGATATCCCGAGGAATCCATGCGCAGTTTTTGCTGGTTTGTTATGGTCATTCTGATGACCACGATCTTGACTACCAGGTTTGTCCGATCTGAGACTTTACCGGCGCCGCAAGCTATCACCGATCCGAAGCAGATTACTTCCAAACAGGACGCCCGGGTGGAGAAGAGCCTTTCCATCGAAAATCTGTACATGACGCGGCAGGTGGGCGGGGCGACGTGGTCTCCCGATGGCAAGACGGTCGCGTTCATCAGCAACCTGAGCGGCCGCAGCAACCTCTGGCTGGTGGCATCGGAAGGGGGATGGCCGACGCAACTGACCATCAGCGATCAGCGGCAATCGAGTCCCACGTGGTCGCCCGACGGCAAGTGGATCGCCTACATGTCGGACTACGACGGCGATGAGCAATGGGATATTTTTCTGGTCTCGTCCAAGACCGGGCAGGTCACGAACCTCACCAACACGCGCGAGATCGCCGAGGAAAGTCCGGCATGGTCGCCGGACGGGCGCTATCTGGCCTACATGGTCAAACCGAAGACATCGTCTGTCTTTGAGATCGATGTGTATGACACGGTGCTACGCGATGTGAGACACCTGACTACCGGTACTGCGAAAGATCGCATGAATGTTGCGCCGATCTGGTCGGGCGATGGCAAGTTCATCTTCTATACGCAAGAGCAAGCGAAGGGGACGGACTCAAATATTTTTGTGGTGGAGGTTGGCAGCGCGGAGAGCACGCTACTGACGCCGCATGACGGCGAGAAGATGTACGAGGCTGATGATGTTTCGCCCGATGGAAAATATCTTCTGATCACATCGAACGCCGGCAATGGATACGACAATGTTGGATTGCTCGAAGTCGCCAGCAAGAAAATCCATTGGCTGACGGAGGATAAATGGGAGATTGAAGGAGCGAAATTTTCTCCTGACGGCAAATCTCTGACCTACACCGCAAATGTGGACGGCAACAATGACATTTATCTCTACGACGTGGCCGCCAGCAAAACTCGCGCCTTGCCGTTGCCGAGGGGCCTGAACTGGCCTGCGGGGCGTACGTCACCATTCACGCGCGATGGATCGAGAATGCTTTACATGCATAGCGGAGCAAGCGCGCCCGGCGATTTGTGGGTCTACACGTTTTCCGATGAAGCCGAAGAGACCAGGAGCACGCGGGCCGGGGCCCCATTCGGCTTCGCTCAGGGCAGGTCCGCGCCACACGGGCAGTTGCCACATGATGCATCGCATCAGCTCACGCATTCGCTGGTGGGAGGGGTGCGCGCCGAGGATATGGTCGAGCCCACACTGGTTCACTATCCCAGCTGGGATGGCAAGTGGACGATCTCGGCGTTTGTCTATGCGCCGTACAACCTGCCGCGAAATGGCGAGAGTCCGGCCATTGTTTATGTTCACGGCGGTCCCACTGCGCAGGCGATGAACTCGTTTAATCGCTTTGTGCAGTACATGGCGAATCAAGGCTACCTGGTGATCGCTCCCAATTATCGCGGCTCAACCGGATACGGGAAGGAATTTCAGCAGGCGAATCTTTTCGATATGGGCGGCGGCGACCTGCAGGATGTGCTCGCGGCGGCCGACTGGATCAAGCAGACGGGGTACGTCGATCCCAAGAAACTGATTCTGATGGGCGGCAGCTACGGCGGATATTTGACAATGATGGGTGTTACGAAGGCTCCTGAGATGTGGGCTGCCGGAGTTCCCATTGTGCCGTTCGTGAACTGGTTCACTGAGATCGAGCACGAGGACCCGGTTTTGCAACAGTCCGATCTGGCGACGATGGGCGACCCGGTGAAGAACAAGGAGCGCTACGAAGACCGGTCACCGATTAATTTCGTAGATCAGATCAAGGCGCCATTATATCTGCTGGCCGGGGGCAACGATCCGCGGTGCCCGAAAGAAGAAGCGCAGCAAGTGGTCGATGCGGTCAAGAAACGCGGGGGAGTGGTGGAATACAAAGTTTATGAGAATGAGGGTCACGGCTTCGCGCGGGTTGAAAATCAGATCGATGCGTATAAACGCGTGGCGGACTTTTTGAAAGCGCACGTCCCGCCGGCCGATTGCGGTTGCGAGCTGAACCAATAATTGCGGAGCCGCGCGGCGACGGATGAGGCGAGCGAGTCTTGCGCGTGCGAACGGAGCGACCGGCAGGGGCTAAAAGAGTGTGCGTGAGAACTGGGTCGTCCCTCCGGGACTGGGTGCAATTTCCCACATTGCCCCAGGACTTACGTCCTGGGCTAAGATGTGTCTCCCCTCCGGGGCTACCCCGCAGCGAGTTAGGTTGACGCGGCGTGCTTGTGAGCTGCGCGGCGTTTCTTCCCGGCTTCGAGCCGCAGGTAAAGCATGTAGAGGACGATTATGGAATTGATAACGAGTACCAGCAATCGAAACGAGGTAGCCCTGCGGATGAGGTCGGCAGCCTCAAATGGTATGTAGATGCCACCGGTGATGGCGGCCATCCACTCCGCCCAGGGCAGTGCGTACCAGAGCCCAAAGGCTTCCACGAAGCGCAGAATTGCATAGATGCCGGCGGCCACGGCGATCTTCCACAGGCGCACGTCGCTGATCCTGGAAACGAGATCAATAAAGACTCCCACATAGTGGTGGTAGGGGCTGACGTGGAAAAATTCCAGGAAACTCTCGGCCACTCCCCAGATACTTCTGTGACGAATGGAGAGCAGGCCCAGTCCCGCAAGAACGACGATCACGCCTTTCGTAAATTCAACGGTGGCGACGGTGCGCACGCCTTTGATGTGTTCGGGATCGTGTACGTGAGGATGCATGCTTAATCTGGTAAGCGT
>JBAQJU010000223.1:0-5201 GCA_049300475.1 Terriglobales bacterium
GTTCTACCACGTCATCACCGACAACCAGTTTCCCTACTGGGTCTATGGCGCTCAGCAGGAAAGCGGTTCGGTCGGCAGCGCCAGCCGCAGCGACTTTGGCGAGATCACCTTCCGCGACTGGACCACGCTCGGCGTCGAAGAATACGGCTACGTCGCGCCTGACCCGCTGCATCCCAACCTGATTTACGGCGGCAAAGCCACCGTCTTCGACCGCACCACCGGGCAGACGCGCGACGTTTCGCCTGTAGTTCTGCGCACCGGACAATTCCGTTTCAACCGCACTGCGCCGCTGATCTTTTCTCCCGTCGATCCGCGCGCTCTCTACCTGGGTTCGAACGTATTGTTCGTTACCCGCGACGGCGGCAACAGTTGGCAGATCATCAGCCCCGATCTGACCCGCGAAGACCCCGGAGTGCCCGCCAGCCTCGGTGACTTCGTCAACGACGATCCCGCGAAGGGCAAGCATCGAGGCGTGATCTACTCCATCGCGCCCTCGCCGAAAGATGGCAACCTGATCTGGATCGGCACCGACGACGGCCTGATTCAAGTCACTCACAACGCCGGCAAGACCTGGGAAAACGTGACGCCACCCGAACTCACACCCTGGAGCAAGCTCGCGCAGATGGACGCGTCACATTTCGATACCGCGACGGTCTATGCTGCCGTCAATCGTCTCCGCGTCGACGACCTGCATCCTTATATCTACCGCACGCACGACAGCGGCAAGACTTGGCAGAAGATAGTCACCGGCCTGCCCGACGACGAGCCGGTCAACACTATCCGGGAAGATCCCGAGCGCAAGGGCCTGCTCTTCGCCGGGACCGAGCGCTCCGTCTACGTTTCATTCGACGACGGCGATCACTGGCAAACACTCAAGCTGAATCTGCCGCCCACGTCGATTCGCGATCTAGTCGTGCACAACGACGATGTAGTAGTCGGCACGCATGGCCGGTCATTTTGGATTCTCGATGACATCACGCCACTGCGCCAGCTCGACACAAAAGTGGCCGCAGGCCCGTACGTGTTTAAGCCGGAGTTAACCTATCGCCTCCGCCGCGACAACAACCCGGACACACCGCTTCCACCTGAAGAGCCCGCCGGCCAGAACCCTCCCGATGGCGCAATGATCGACTACTGGCTGAGTCCGATACCCGCGAATTCCCCGATGGCCTACTCTGTCACTCTTGAAATTGTCGACTCCGCCGGCAAAATCATCCGCCGCTTCTCCAGCCGCGACAAGCCCGAGGAGGTCAATCCCAAAGATTTCAACGTCCCCATGTACTGGGTGCGCTCACCGAGAACACTGTCTGCGTCGCCCGGCATGCATCGCTTCGTCTGGGACCTCACCTATCCCGTCCCGGACTTGCTTTCACGCGACTTCCCCATCTCGGCGATCTATCACGACACGCCGCTTTATCCTGAAGGCGCAACCGTGCTGCCCGGCAAATACGCAGTGCGTCTGGCGGTCCAATCTAGCCCTGGGGGGGGAGACTTTGGCGGCGCAGTGGGCGTATATGGCAACTCGCAGCCGCTCGAAATCCGCATGGACCCGCGCGTGAAAACCTCCTCCGAAGATTTGCGGCGTCAATTCGAACTCGACCGCAAAATCGCCGGGTCCCTGCACCGCGACTACGAGGCTCTGCAGCAGGTCCGCAGCCTGCGCGCGCAGTTGAAAACTCTGACGGCGCAGAATCCTAATTCTCAATTCGCCCAAGCCATGCAGGACGTCGACTCGAAAGCCGCAGCCATCGAAGGCGGTGAAGGAGGTTACGGCAGCCGTTACCTGAGCACGCCCGAAGGCCGCAGCCTGGCTCGTCTAAACGCAGGCTACGGAGCCATCATCAGCGCGCTCGATACCGCCGACGCCGCGCCCACCACCCAGCAAACCGCCATGTTCGCAGAACTGGAGAAAGCGCTGGAGGAGCAGTTGTCCGCCTGGAATCAAATCAAGATGAAAGACGTTCCAGCGCTGAACGAGGAATTGAAGAAAGCAGGCATGCTCCAGATCGATCTGCAAAAACCACCTCCAGCCGACTCGGGTGAGGCAAGCTCGCAGGACGAGGACTAGAACAAGGGGTAAATTTCTCAGTCTGACATCTTGAGCGAAGCAAGGACTTCACGGAGTGAAGTCCCTGCGTAGTCGAAAGACCCCTACCGTCATCCGCACACGTAATTGACCACGCCGGGTTCGCGAGTGCGCGCGATCAACGCTGGCTCTTGAGTTCGTTCTGGGCTATTCGCGCTTTGACGATTTTTCTTGCAAGGCTGGCAGGCATGGGTTTGTCGAGGGGAAAATGAAGCGTCCCCTTGGATACCTTGAAATCTCTGAGCTCTCGCTCAAAGGCGTTCAATACGCTCGAACCCATGGGAAACAAACTGCAATGCTTCGTGAAAGCGGCGAACGCAACCAGCGACCCTTTGTACTTAAACGTCGGGATGCAATAGCTAATGGTCTCCGTGGTCTCAGGTGGCACCACCGACCGAATCACGGCACGCACCTTATTCAAGGTACTGCGGGCAGGCTCAGGAACACCCGCCAGGTATTCGTCGATAGTCTTAGGAACCGCCTTTGCCTTTTTCATGCGCGCAATCTTATAGAAACACCTCTGCGCGCGTCCAACGAAGGCTTTCGCTGTCTTCGAGGTCATTTACAAAACCGGAAACTCGCGCCGCACAAACTCCATCGCCGCCTCGCTTGACGCGAGCCGGCCTTCGAGTTGGGCGTCTTCGACGGCGGACAGAATTTCCTTGAAGCGCGGCCCGGGCTGGTATCCCGCCGCGATCAGATCGTCTCCCGTAATCAGCGGTGCGGGACGCATTGCTTCCGCTGGCGTTGAGCGCAACTGCTCGCTCGCATAGTTGTAGGCATCGAGCAGTCCGTGGCTGGAGAGGCAGTCGATGCGGTGCAATTCCAGGTGCTCGTCGAAAGCGGGCAGGCGCAGAAATTTCTTTAGCGTCGATTCCTTCATGCGCAGCACATCGCCGAAGCGCATGTGATTATCGACCAGCGCCAGAATCTGGTCCGTCTCGTCGTTCGAAAAGCGCAAGCGGCGGCAGATTTCGGCCGCCATCTTCACTCCGATTTCGACGTGCCCATCGAAGCGGATGCGATCGGGCGCAACCCGAAACGTCGGCGGCTTGCCCACATCGTGCAGCAGCGCTCCCCAGGCGAGCGTCTTTGACGAGCCCTCAGGCAACTTGGCGAGGAGCAGCAATGTGTGCACAAACACATCTCCCTCCGGATGATATTGCGGAGGCTGCTCGACTCCCTTCATCGCCGAAATTTCGGGAAGCACCTCGCGCAGCAAGCCGCTTTCATCCAGGAGCTGAAACGCCCGCTGCGCGCGGCCTTCGGTAAGCATCTGGGTCAGCTCGCCGCGCACACGCTCCCGCGAGACCTGGTGAATCTGCGGGGCGAGATGTGTCATGGCCGAGAAGGTTGCGGGATCGATCTGGTAGCCGAAGCGCGCCGCAAAGCGCACGCCGCGCAACATGCGCAGCTTGTCTTCAGAGAATCGTCGCTCGGGCTCACCGATCGCGCGGACGATTCCGGCTTTCAGATCCGCGCGACCGCCGACGAAATCCAGAATCGGGTTGGGCGCCTTGTCGAGGCTGGTCGCAGCGAGAGTCGTCGAATCGAGAGTAAGCGGATCGAGCGCGAGCGGATCGAGCAACATGCCATTGATGGTGAAATCGCGCCGCTGCACGTCTTCGCGGGGGTCGCTAGTGAAGCGAACTTCATCGGGATGACGGCCATCGGAGTAGCCTACATCGGAGCGGAAGGTCGCAACCTCGATTGCGTTGCTGCGATGTTCGTGTTCGTTTGGACGGGCGAGGGCGCCCGTCGCTCCATCGTCAAGCGTGCCCTCGCCCGTAAGAGTCTGCGGAGAGGGCGAGATCGGCACGAGCACGACTCCGAATTGTTCGCCGACAGCCAGCGTCCGCGGAAAGATCCCCATGACCTGCTGCGGCGTCGCATCGGTCGCAACATCGTAGTCAGCAGGCTCGCGGCCGAGCAGCAGGTCGCGGACACATCCACCGGCGAAGTAAGCCCGGTGCCCGCGTTCGCGCAGCGTGCGCACGAGTTCGGTGGCATACTGTTTGGCATCCGGCAAGGGCGTGGTCCCCGTCATTTAGACTAGCAGTTGCGAGAGTCGCACGATGCAAGAGTGCGTGCCCTCCGTGGTTAAGAATTTGTAGCGCTGACGTCGCCCATTATGCCTCACGCCGTTATCCTCGGCATTGAAAGCTCCTGTGACGAGACAGGCGCGGCGGTGGTACGCGCAGGCGATCAGATTTTGTCGAACGTGGTCGCTTCGCAGATTTCCACGCACCAGCCCTACGGTGGAGTCGTGCCGGAACTCGCTTCCCGCGAACATCTGCGGGCGATTGTGCCGGTTGTTCGCCAGGCGCTGGCGGAGGCAGGACACACCTACCAGTCCGTCGATGCCATCGCAGTCACGCAAGGTCCGGGACTGGGGGGGGCTTTGCTTGTGGGCATCAGCTTCGCAAAGGCTCTGGCCTTCGCGCTCGACAAGCCGCTGATCGCAGTCAATCATCTTGAGGGACACGTTCATGCCGTGCTGCTCGAGCGACGGCAGAGTCAAAATTCCGATCTCCAGTTCCCCATCCTCGCGCTGGTTGTCTCCGGAGGCCACACCCATCTCTATCTCGCCGAGTTCGAGAAAGAGCACGAACAGAATCTCTGGTCGTACACGAATATCGGCCACACACGCGACGATGCGGCCGGCGAAGCGTTCGACAAAGTGGCCAAGCTACTGGGACTCGGCTATCCCGGAGGACCGATTATCGACCACCTGGCGGCGCACGGCGATCCGCATGCGGTTAAATTCCAAATCGCCCAGATCAAGCATCGCGACCGGAACGATCGCGCGAAACCACAGCCGGTCGAGGATTTACGGCCGCACTTCGATTTTTCCTATAGCGGGATCAAGACGGCGGTCCTGCGTTATGTCGAAAGTCATCAACTTGCGCCGTCGATTGAGGGACGACGGAAGGCGCTTGCCGAAATCTCGCCGGAACTGGGCCAATCAGAACTCGTCCCAACGAAGGTCACCCAATTAAAGCCTCCCCAACCAACATTCGACGACTATGTTCGCGTTTGCGATCGGCAGACTCTCAATCTGGTGGCTTCCTTCCAGCGTGCCATGGTCCATGATCTGGTTACGAAAACGCTGGCG
>JBAQJU010000224.1:0-23245 GCA_049300475.1 Terriglobales bacterium
GGAAAGCGAAGCGCAGCCCCGCGGAGTCGAAGGACCCCTACTCCCTCCGCATAAGATTGCAGGATCGAGAGGAAGCATCATCCACTGCGCAACTTCGCGATTCCAATATAGATTAGGTAACGATGCCGCTCACTCCCACGGCCTGCGCCTTCAACCGCACGCGCGCCACCTATCTCGCCACCGATCTCAGAATCGCACGCACCCACTGGTCTCGCTTTCGCGGTCTCATGGGCACCGACTCATCCCACCTCCCGCGCGGAAGTGGTCTTTGGATCAATCCCTCGCACGGCATCCACACCTTTGCCATGCGTTTTCCCATCGACGCCGTCTATCTGGACCGCGACCGGCTGGTCGTCCATATTGAGGAGGACCTCAAGCCCTGGCGCATGGCTGCCGTTCGCATCCAAGCCGCCTCCGTGCTCGAACTCCCTGTAGGCACAATCCAGGAATCCAAAACGGTGCTCGGCGACCAGGTAGATATTTTCCTCGCCCACCCGCTCGACACCAAAGTGGCATGACACGAAACAAGTGCGCCAGACGCCGCTGGTCTCAACATAATCTCGATCTCTCGAGCGAGTCATCCTGAGCGTAGCGGGGAAAGCGAAGCGCAGCCCCGCGGAGTCGAAGGACCCCTACTCAACAACAACACCGACGGACATCGCAAATCTCCGGCCCGGTGCCCAACACTTGACGTTCTGTCTCAAGCGCGGGATTCCACAATGACTTCGGCAGGCGTTGCACGCCAAAACTGCAAGCCAAAGCTCACCGTCAACGCCGCCAGACAGATGACCGACAACTGCACGTGCGTCCAACGCGTCAGCGGTCCGGCAAAAGGCAGCACATACGCGAGATACAACAGCCAACTGATGCGCGGGGCCGCATGCGTCTGCAGCCAGTCGCCAATCCAAAGCAGCGCAGGCGCCAAAACTGCAAGGTCATACACAGTCAGATGAGGCGCCACCAGCACGCTCACCAGCAGCATCACCGCAAAGCCCTGCTCGAGCGCTACCAGCTTCCGCCAGAACAAAATCAGCAGCAAGATCGCCAACCCTGCCGTCAAGACGTACAGCACAAACGCAGCGTCGCTCCGCCCCAGCAACAGTTCCCAAAAGGCGCGCAACGAGTGCATGAGATAAAGTTTTGGTTCCAGAATCTCAGACTTCGATCCAATCCCCATCAGCACATGTGCATAAGTGATCAGGGGTCTGGTCCCATACCAAAACCACGCCGCCAGGAATTGCGCGATCACCGCAATGGTTGCTCCCAACATGACTTTGCACGCCCCATACCTCATCATTCCGGCGGTCATTCCAGATTCTCTGGCGCTGTCGGTCTCCCGGCCCAAAAAGCAGGTCGCCACGAACACGCACGCCGGCGCCAACGCTAATTGCGGCTTGTAGGCCAGCAATCCCAGGCACACGCCTGCCAACACTTCGCGCCGTGTTCGCAGACCGTGGTACATCCCGACGAAGCACGCCAGCGCCAGCGCCGAATTCTGTCCAAAAGTGATCAGCCCGAAGAATCCCGGAAACGCCGCTGCCAAAAGCGCAACCGTGCAGCCGTACCCGCGCAGATTCAGGCACGTTCGCCATATCGAAAAGCAGCAGGCTGCATAAATCGCGGCGCTCAGAACCATCCAGATCGCCGCCGCCCAACCATACGGCAGCCGCGCCAGCGGAGCCCAGATCAGCGAATATTGCGGCCCATACACCGGCAGAAAATAATCGCCCGCCGACTCCGGTACCCGTTCTTCGCCGATCTCCTGCTGCGCCCGCGCATCGTAAAGCGCGTCACTGCGGTGCTCGATTGCCACAGTGCCCAGCACGTAGGCATGTAGAAAGTCCGCGCCCTTCAAATGCCCAAACCGGTCGCGCATTCCCGGCGTCGCAATCGTCGCCGCATAGCCCAGCCACAAGCATGTCGCCAGCAAAAGAGCCTGCCGTCGTATGCGTGCCGGATTGAGCCATCCGGAAATCGGGCTGGACTTGGTTTGATCCGTCATCTGGCTATGGAACGATATTCTGAATACCCGCAGGGTTCGTGTACTTTTTCGAGCTTTTCCTCCGCCAAGGTTGACCCAACGGTTAAAATCCATCAATAGCAAGAAACTTCGGCAAGTGGCGGGCGATGCCCGCATCTCCTTGATTCTGGAATACTTTACATGTAACCCCTTATTCTTCAAAGACCTAGCAAGAAAATCCTTCCAAAGTCTTGATTCCAAAAGACCGGCCTAGGGCGAGGGATACCTCTGGCGACTGTGGCAGGGCGGAACTCCCGGCTCAATCGCGCTCAAAGCACGCGGCGAGAAGTTTCTAAAATGGCACTACACTGTAGATAGCAATGAGCGAAGTCGATACCATCTCCGAGAGCACCGTCCAGTGGCTTCAACCGCCGCGCCTGCTCGTGCAGTGGTCGTCGCCCTGGGAGGAATTCAAGACCGCCTTTCGCCCCGCGTTCTCGCGCGCTCCAAAGGCTCTGGCCGGGGAAGCGCCCGTCGGTATCTTCCCCTATCGTGGACTGCTCGGTGCCTGGCTGATCGAGATCTTTCTCCTCATCGCCATTATCGTTCTTCCCGAACGCATCGCCAGTCTTCAACCATTTGTTCCTCCGCCTAAGCCCAAGTGGGATGTCATTTATTACTCGGGAGATGAGTTGCCGCAAACGGTCGACCGCGGCGGCGCGGAAGCCGGCAAGTCGGGCCGCGCTGGCGGCCAACAGGCCCATCACCGCACCCAGACCATCCGAGTCGCGCGCGGCGACAAGCCGGGCGAGAAGATTGTGGATGCTCCCAAAGTAGATCTGCCCCACAGCGATTCTGCCGTTGCCAATCTGCTCGCCTTCAAAGCCAATCCCGGACCGCCTCCCGCCGAAGGTATGCAAGCTTCGCTCGCGAGTCGTGCGCTCCCAGCTCTTGAGGCCATTCCTCCCTCGCCGGAATTGAATGCATCGGCGAAGCGCGACCAGAACGATCTGTCAGCCCGCGCGATTCCACCCGCTCCCGAAGTTTCCCACGCTGACACGCGGAACAAGACTGCGCTAACCTCGGCGCCGATTGCACCGGTCCCCAATGTTTCACCCGACAAGCGGCGAGCCGGCGATTCAATTGCGCCCACGGTCGTCGCCCCCGCTCCGCGCGAAGCTCCGCGCGATCTGGCTAGCTCTCGCGTCCTGCTTTCGCAAACCACGGACGTAGTCGCGCCGCCGGTCTCCGCACCACCACGCGACCTCTCGTCGACGCCCAAGCTTTCGCTACCCGCCCCCGCGGTCGTCGCGCCGCCTCCATCCCAAGTCAGCCGCGATCTCAATAGCTGGGGAAGCACGCGCAGCGGTGACATACGCTCGCAGCCTGTGCCACCTCCACCCTCAACATCCGGAGGCGGCTCACTGGCCCGATCTGGCGCGGGAACACTCACTGCCAAAGCGATACCACCTCCAGCCAGCATCGATAACCGTACATTGTCGGGAGGCGGTTCATCCGGAAATGGATCCCGTGGAAACAGCGGCCGGTCGGGAGCAACGCAGTTAGGATCCGCCACCGTGGTTCCACCTCCGCCCAGCATCGGAGGCGGCAAGGCCCTCTCCGGCAGAGGACGAGGCAACAAGGGCAACGGGGCCGGAGGGCCGCTCGATGTGGGCTCCGCGGCAGCTCCGCCCACAAACGCAGGAGGAAATGCTGGCGGCAATGGTGTCGTGATCTCCAGCCAGCCCGGCACAAAAGTCGGCCTGCCCAACTCCACCGGCGGAGGCGCCATCGCGATGTCCCCCAGCGGCACGGGGAAATCCGGCATGGGCGGCAGCGGCGGTGGAGCTGGCATCGGCCGCGGCAACGGCCCGGGCAGCGGATTGCAAGGCGAAGGATCAGGCGCAGGAAGAGAAGGCGCGGGCCGAGGCTCCGATCCCAGCGCCCATGGCGGCATCTCGCCCTACCCTGGCGCCGGCGGCGCGGGCAGCGGCACCAGCGGCGCACCCGCCATGCCCGGAGTCTCCGTGGAGGGGGGCACCACCACGATCACCCTCCCCAGTTTCGGCCCGCCCGGTGGCGAGGCGCCTCCCAACGGCCCCGGACATTCTTCGACGAACACGCACACCGGCTCCGGAATCACCATCGAGGCAACTCCGCGCTCTGGCGGCGTCTTTAACTATTACGGACTCCTCAAAGGTGATCGCAATTATTCGATCTATATCGAAACTTCAATCGGCACGGCAGTCATGCAGTATGCCGATCCATCCTCGGTCACGCATTCCTCCACCGAAGAACTGGCCGCTCCTGAGCCCATGCGCAAACCCTTGCCCACCGGCCTGCGCCCAAGCCGCGTGATCATCGCCTGTATCCTCGATCGCTCCGGGGTCTTGAAGAATCTGAAAGTGCTCGAACCGGGCCCCGCCGAAACCACGTCGAAGATTCTCGTCGCTCTTCAAAACTGGAAATTTCGTCCCGCATTTCGCGGGGATGAACCGGTGGAGGTGAACGCGATTCTGGGATTTGGAGTGGATACGCGCTAGCGCCTCGTCAACCGGCGTTGGAGAGTTAACCGCGGAGATCGCCGGGTTCGCAGAGTTTTCAAACGTGCTTCCGAGCTAGTATCCTTTTTGCTTGTCCACGACAGCGAGAAGCGGTTGCCTAGCCAGATATCTTCGCAGGTTCTCCGAGAACAGCGCATAGTGCCGCTCCCATAACTTGTCAGTAAGTGCCGCTGTGTGGGGAGTGATCAGAAGACTTGGCAGATCCCACAACGGAGAATCCGCCGCCAGCGGTTCTTTCGGAAAAACATCCAGCGCGGCGCCGCCGATCTTTTTCTCGCGTAGGGCCACTGCGAGCGCCGCTTCATCCACCAGCGGTCCGCGCCCAACATTGATCAGACACGCTCCCGGCTTCATCAATGCCAGCCGCTCCGCATTGGCAATCGCCTTGGTGTTGTCTGTCACGGGCGCAGCCAGAACCACATAATCAGCCTGACGAAAGAGATCGTCGACTTGTCCGGGACCAAAGACGACGTCCGCGCCTTCACTTCCCCTCTCCGGATGCTCGCGCACCGCGACCACGCGCATCCCGAGAGCCTTCGCGCTCTTCACTACAGGCCGGCCAATCGAGCCTAGACCAACGACGCCTAACGTCGCGCCCGCTACCTCACGAACCCGCGGCAGTTCGTCCCACAAAAGCTGTTGTCCCCAAACATGCTTTTGCTGGAGCTCGACCGAGCCCGGAATTTTCTTTGCCAGAGCAAAGATCAGCGCAATCACATGCTCGGCCACCACCGGCCCATGCACCTCGCGTGCATTCGTAAGGACGATGTCACTGTGGATGAGTTCGGGAAACATCAGTTGATGCACGGCGGCCGCCGGCGAGTGAATCCAGCGCAGCTTCTTTGCAGCGGAAACCTGCTCCGGACGCAGCGACCAGGCAATGACGATTTCGGCGTCAGGAACTTCCGCGTCAAGACGCTTGTAATCAGGAAGGTGAACGATATTGAGTTCGCGAAACTCGGAACGCAAGCGTTCGGGAAACCACGCGGGCGCGTTCCACTGATCAAACGGATGGTGAACGGCGATAAGTAGCTTAGGCATCGGGCAATCGGATCATCGGGTGATCTGAAACCAAACAAGTCGGCCAATTGTATGGCAAGTAGTGTCGCCCGCGCCGTTGCATTTCGATCGCCCAATCATGAGATCACTCGGCCTTTTTGACCCGTAGATCGCTGCCCGTCATCTCCTTCGGCTCCGTAATGCCGAGCATTCCTAAAATGGTCGGCGATATGTCCCGCAGAGACCCATCTGGCTTCAGCGTATATTGCTTCGCGTCCTCCGCCATCACGATGAATGGCACGGGATTCGTCGTATGCGCCGTGTGCGGTCCACCAGTTGCGGGATCGATCATCATCTCGGCGTTCCCGTGGTCGGCCGTAATCAGCATCGCTCCACCCTTGGCGCGCACTGCTTTCTCAATCTCGCCGAGACAGGCATCCACGGTCTCAACCGCCTTCACCGTCGGCTCGATCTTGCCGGAATGCCCGACCATGTCAGCGTTGGCGAAGTTCACGATGATCACGTCAAACGTGCCGTCATTCGTGGCTTTTACAACTGCTTCAGCGATTCCGGCGGCGCTCATCTCCGGCTTCAGATCGTAGGTGGCGACCTTCGGCGATTGAATCATCACACGTTCTTCGCCGGGAAACGGCTGTTCCACTCCGCCGTTGAAAAAGTATGTGACGTGCGCATACTTCTCGGTCTCAGCGACGCGCAGATTGCGCATATGCAGGCCACCCATCACGTTCGCCAGGATGTTGGCCATCGACTCGGGAGGAATCACAATCGGCAGGCTGAAATTCTTGTCGTACTGCGTCATGCAGACGTAGCTCAGATTCTTCGGCACGCGATCGCGCGGAATCGTTGCATCCAGTTCGGCCGCGCCCGGCAGATCGCTCCCGCCTTTCTCATTCAGCCCGCGGTTGCGGCACAGCGCGCGTGTCATCTCGCGCACCCGGTCGGCACGAAAATTGAAACAGATACACGAATCGTCGTCCTCAATTTTCGCCAGCGGCTGGCCTTCTTTATCCGTGCAAACGAATGGCACCACAAATTCGTCCGTCACGCCCTTGTTGTAGGACTCCTTCATCCCCTGCACGGCATCCGAGTAAGTCCCGCCTTCGCCTTTGCCGTAAACCATCGTGTCATAGGCTTTCGCGATGCGCTCCCAGCGCCGGTCGCGATCCATGGCGTAGTAGCGGCCATTCACAGTGGCAATCTTCCCCGAGTTGTACTCGCGCATCTTCTGCTGCAGTTGTTCGAGATACCCGGCGCCGTTGGTCGGCAGCGTGTCGCGTCCGTCCATAAAAGCGTGCACGAAAACGCGCTCGACGCCCTGCTGTTTGGCCATCTTCAGCAGCGCGTAGAGATGCTCCTGCCGTGAGTGCACACCGCCGTCAGAGACCAGCCCAAACAAGTGCAGTTTACGTCCGCCGCTGCGCGCATGCTTCATCGCAGCGACCAGCACCGGATGCGAGAAAAATTCTCCGTTCTGGATCATCAGATCGATGCGCGTGATGTCCATATGCACGATGCGCCCGGCGCCGATATTCAGATGTCCAACTTCGCTGTTGCCCATCTGGCCTTCCGGCAATCCGACAAACGGCCCAGAAGTATGAATGAGCGTATTGGGATAGTCGCGCAGCAACCGGTCGTAAGTCGGCTTGCGCGCCATGGCAATGGCGTTCGCTTTGGTTTCGGCGCGGTATCCCCAGCCGTCGAGGATGATTAGGACGAGAGGTTTCGGTCGAGTCAATTTCAGCTCCTAAGCTTTTATCTTTCAGTTAAATCAAATCCACCTGCTCTTGCACTAGCGGCTCTCCCACGATTGAATCCCTAAGATCGAATTTCTACCAGCGTCCGGACCGCAACAGCATCCCATATCTCTTCAATTTCGGGGTCCGTCACCGCTATACAACCATCAGTCCAATCGACCTGCCGATGCAGGCGGCCGATCCAACCCAGTCCATTTTCAATCCCATGAATCTCCACGTCACCGCCAGGATTCACATTCTCTCTTTGCGTGCGCTGGCGATCCGCCTCATTCGGATATGAGATATGCAGCGCAAGATGAAATCGGCTGGGATTCTTCTTCGCGTCAATCACGTATTCGCCCTCCGGAGTCTTATGGTCTCCAAGGTGAGTCTTCGGACCGACTGGACTTCGTCCGAGCGCCACTTTATATGTTCGGAGGACTTGCCCGCCGCTCATTAAGATCATCGTCCGATTCGATTTGACGATTACGATTCTGTTCGCGCGCTTACCGGCGTTTGTCGGCTTTGGGTTTCCACAGCCTGCTAAAAACCCTGACACTGTCACGATCACGAGCAGCCATGTCCTGCGCAACATAGTCACCAGATAACTTTGACAGGATAACGCGAGAAAAACGGATCGGCTGTGACGATCGGCAGGTTCTCTTGCAGAGCCTGGGCGATGAGCATCCGGTCAAACCCATCGCGATGGTGCAAATCCAGACCTTCGAATGCAAGTAGATGGTTCAACTCGATGGGCAGGGTTTCGATCCGATTGTCAGCCATTTTGCGGATCACATACGGACCAGCGGGTTCGGGAAGATGCAGCTTTCGCAATTGCACCTTGATCAGGATTTCCCAGATGCTGGCAATGCTCAGAACCAGGTCACTAGGGCCGACGAATACATCGCGCGCCTTTTGCGACATGCGCCCGTCGCCAGCAATCCCCCACAAAAAAGTGTGCGTATCGAGGATCGCTTTCATTTAGTGGAATGATCTGGCGGGAACAGGTCACCTTCATGAAACAGTTTTTCTATCTCTGGATCGGGTTCATTGAAGTCATCAGGGACCGTGAATTCTCCCTTGGCACTACCGAAGATTCTGGTCTTCGGTTGATGAACTGCTACCAACTTCGCCACCGGCTTCCCAGCTTTGGCGATGATGACCTCTTCTCCCACGGCGACGCGCTCTAAGAGCTTGGAAAGATGGGTCTTAGCTTCATGGATGTTGATTTCCATACTTCAATATAGACTAAGTCCTTAGCTAAGTCAACCGAGGAAGCGTGCCGCCAAGTTCTTATTTTTTTCGCCTACGTTATCCGCGGTAGTTCAGCGCCTTGATCCCCAAAAATCGCGCCGCATCGCCTAACTCTTCCTCAATCCGTAGCAACTGGTTGTACTTTGCGATCCGGTCGGTGCGTGAGGCCGAGCCTGTCTTAATCTGTCCTGCTCCCGTGGCCACGGCCAGGTCGGCGATGAACGTGTCTTCGGTTTCGCCCGAGCGATGCGAAATCACCGATGTATATCCATTGCGGCGGCCGAGGTCGATCGCATCCAGCGTTTCGCTTACCGTGCCGATCTGGTTCAGCTTGATCAGGATCGAGTTCGCGATTCCCTTCTCAATTCCCTTCGCAAAAATCTCGATGTTGGTCACGAAAATATCGTCGCCTACCAGTTGAATCTTGCCGCCCAGTTCCTTGGTCAGGTTCTGCCAGCCCTCCCAATCATTCTCGGCCAGGCCGTCCTCCAGCGAAACGATGGGATAGTCGTTCACCCACTTCGCGTAGAAGCGCACCATGTCGTCGGAGCTCTTCGCCGACTTGTCCGACTTCTTGAACACGTACTTTCCATCCTGATAGAACTCGCTGGCTGCCGGATCGAGCGCAATTGCAATCTCCTCGCCCGGTTTGTATCCCGCCTGCTGAATCGCTTCCAGCACCACCTCAATCGCCTCGACATTCGATTTCACCGACGGCGCAAATCCGCCTTCGTCGCCCACCGACGTGTTGTAGCCGCGCTTCTTCAGCACGCCCTTCAGCGTGTGGAATACCTCGACGCCCCATCGCAACGCCTCGGAAAACGACGGCGCTCCCACCGGCATGACCATGAATTCCTGGAAGTCGACATTGTTATCGGCGTGCGCGCCACCGTTCAGGATGTTCATCATCGGCACCGGCAGCGTATTTGCCGCCGCGCCGCCCAGGTAGCGATAGAGCGGCAATTCGAAAGCGTTAGCCGAGGCCCGCGCCGCCGCCATCGACACAGCCAAAATCGCATTCGCTCCCAGCCGCCCTTTGTTCGGCGTGCCATCCAGTTCGATCATGCGGGCGTCGAGCCAGCGCTGGTCGGCCGCATCAGCGCCCGCAACGGCGTCCGCAATCTCACCATTCACATTTTCCACAGCCTTCAGCACGCCTTTGCCTTTGTACTTTTGCTCATCGCCATCGCGCAATTCGACGGCTTCATATTCACCGGTGGATGCGCCACTGGGCACGATGGCGCGGGCGCGGGCCCCGCCATCCAGAAAAACTTCAGCTTCTACGGTCGGGTTCCCGCGTGAATCCAGTACCTGGCGTCCGCGGATGTCTGCAATTGATGTAAGTGGCATGAGTGCGTCCTTTCCATAAATAATCTGGGAACATTACTGCAATCCGTGCAGGAATCAGTTAAATCACCCCGACACGCGAAAAGCGGATTATAGCGGACTGCGGGGGGAAGGTCAGTGCGCGGTGAACATCCGTTTCGGTCCATTTATTCACGTCCATTTCGCTCGCATCATTTTCTGCTGTCCCGGTATCCCATCCGTTATTGTCCTGGATTCCCTACCTCGCTTAAAGTCGAACTCAACATGAAAGACCGCACCGAGACTCTTGAGATCGGGTCGAGCGCTCCCGGCTTTTCGCTCGCCGCAGCCAACCGCGAGGGTGTCTTCACGCTCGGCGGCTTCCTCGAACAGGGCCCGGTCATTCTTGAATTTCTGCGCGGTACCTGGTGACCAAACTGCGTGAAGCGCATGGCTCAGTTCGAGTCGCGCAAGGCAGAGATCGACGGCGTGGGAGCGCAACCTGTGTTTATTGCCGCGGAAAAGCGCGACGGCGTTTGGAAGCCGACAAGGTTTCTGGAGAAACACCCCATCTCTTCGCCCTTCTTGTTGGACGAGGATCGCGCTGTGACCAAAGAGTACGGGGTGCATCAGCCACTCGCTACCGATGCATTGAATATCGCGCATCCCGCGACATTTCTAATCGATCGGAGCGGCGTGGTGCGCTACATCTATGGCAGCGAGAACCAGCATGACCGCGCCCCGCTCGATGCAGTACTCCAGGCAGCTCAACAGATTCAAAGTAACAACGCTCGAACTTGAAGTCGAATTTAGGAGGTTTCATGAAAAAATTCGCAGTTCTCGCAAGCATGTTCCTGATGGCATCCCTTGCCATAGCACAGACTTCCCTGCCCACCGGTACAGCGGTCAAGATGAAACTCGACACAACGCTGGCAACTTTCAGCTCCAGAGCCGGAGATCCTTTCTCAGCCCGGGTCACCGAACCGGTTCTCTTGGATGGCAAAACCGTGATCCCCATCGGCGCAACCATTGAAGGCCGGGTCACCAAATCGACCGAGCCACGCCGCATCGCCGGCAAGCCCACCATCGCGATCTTCCCTGAGAACCTCGTGCTTCCCAATGGCGATCGCTTCATGCTCAACGCCACACTTGTCGACACGAATGCCGGCCGCGGCACCGATGTTGACACCGAAGGTAAATTCAAAGGCACTGGCCATGACGGTAAAGACCTTACTGAAATTGGGATGGGAACTGGCGGTGGAATGCTCATGGGCGGGCTGATCGGGGGCGCCAAAGGCCTGCTCATTGGGGGCGCTGTCGGTGCGACAGCCACCGTTGCTCACTGGCTGGGCAAGCATCGTTCCGCGACGCTACCTGCCGGCACGGAATTGGTGATGGAATTGAATCGCCCGATGACGATGACGAGCGTAACAGCAGGGCAGTAACGGGAATCGTCGTTCGCTGTTCGTCTCTCGTCTCTCGCTGTTCGTCGTTTGGTGTTCGCGAAAAATCGCGTACGGATTTCTTTGCGAATAGCGAACGACGAAGAGTGATCTCTTAGCCCCCAATCGCCATCAGGTCCTCTTCTGCCAGCAACTCCAGTTCGATCCACCCTTCCAGGGGCAACGCGTCCACCGGCAGGCGGTTCTTCCACAGGCTGAAGCGCAGCCGCAAGCGCGTGGTCAGCAATTCCGAGCTTTTCGCTCCACGAACCTTTTGCAGACCGAGCGGAGCTGCCAGCAGGTAGGTCAGGGGCAGGCGAAATTCAAAATTGCGGGCGAGCGCCACGCGCACCTCGACATTTTCATTCGGGTCGGTCGACTTTGCCAGCACTCCTCCATCCGCCTTGGTCACTGTCCACAAATGTATGCGGCTACCCTCTACGGCCACGTCCAGGCGCAGGTCACGCCTCGGCTCGACACCATGGTTCGCCCATGACTCCAAGTTGACCACCACTTCAAATGGGTCCTCGGAAAGCTTGCCGGCAAAGTCCAGACGGCCATACACATATTTCTCGTCGATTCCGGCATAGACGCCGTCCATCAGAAATTGCTTGCCGTGCATCGAACCCGATCGTTTGTCCGCCGTGTGACGCGCCGCTCCCATCCACTCGAAGTAGCGCACCATGTCGCCCGTGACGCGCGGATGAATATAGGCGGTCTGCGGTGTAAACTCCGGACGCGCCACGCCCCCGGTAATCGGTTGCGCCAGATAATCGGGCGGAACTCCCCCCAGCGCCTGATACACATTCGACAGGTGCTTGCGATAGAGTTCGTCGAAATCGCGATCGTTCTCCGAGTGATGCTCCGGCCCATACCACCAGTTCCAGTCGCTGCCCTCGGCGATCAGAATTTCTTCCCACGCCAGCTGGCATTGCGCTTCGGTCGCTCCCTGGGCCGCCTGCGCATAAAACTTTCGCGCCTCATAGAGATAGTCCCACGCTTTGTTGTCCTCCGGAGCCCCAATCCAAACGTTGAAATTCGCATTGATCCAAGATCCCGGGATGAGCGACTCGAGATGCCCTTTATTCTGGTGCCCCGTGATCGCTTCGCTCACCGTCACCGCTTCCATTCCCGGTTCCCGCTGCAATGCGTCGTAGAATCTCCGCAAGAACTCCCGGCCTGAACGCGGATAATATTCCCACGCATTCTCGCCGTCCAGAAAGATTGGCACCACCGCATCCTGTCCGCCAGCCACAACCGGTTTCGCCGATTCTCTGATCTTGTGCATGAGGTTCTCAGCCGCCTGCTGCGGCGGCATTCCCGAGTACACGAATCCGATCAGGTCTGAAAGCGTGTGATCGCGGAACAGCAGGTTCATCTCCGTGCCAGCATTTTCGTAGCGGTAAATGGTATAGAGGCGGTGCGCCAGGTCGGTATTCAGAAAGCCATTGCCATCGCGTGCAAAAAATGTCCCCAGGGTTCGACCCAGCACACCTTCGTCCGTCGCCATCCACTTCACCCCGAGCTTGTGCGCAATTCCGAGGACCTGGGTTGAAACGCTTCCCTCGGAGGGCCAAACTCCCCTGGGACGGATCCCAAAAACCTTTTCGTGCAGATCTAGTCCCCGCAACAACTGCTCGCGCGCGTCTTCGGGATGCCGGTAACGATTGCGTGGCAGCGGCAGCCCCGGCGATGACACCGCACCCATATCCGTGTCGCACACCAGCGGAAGAATGGGATGATAGAACGGCGAGGCCGAGATCTCGATCAGCCCCCTGCGGGCCGCCTCCGCATGGGCCGGAAGAACCAGCCGCAGCAACTCCCGCTGCCGCGCAATCACCTGCCGCTGGTCGTCGAGCGAATAATTTCGTCCCTTGCGGATCAGTTCCGCAATGTCCTTTTCTTCTTGAAAGTATTCGTCGAACCATCCAATTTGCGACAGCACCTGCAAGTCGGTGAAATCCTGCGGCAGAAAATATTTGTCCGCTTTCTCCGGCACGCTTCCCGCGCTGCGAAACTTCTCAAACAACTCGCGATAGCGCGGATACCTCCCGATCACATTAACGGGATGAGCCTGAAACAGATATTGCAAGGCAAACCGCCGCTCCTCCTGCGTCAGATCCTTCGCCGGCCGGCTCGCCACCAGCAAGAATGGATCCTGCGCCTCTCCCGAAACGTAATCTTGAATCTGCAGGATCAGCGATGGCACCAGGTTGAATGTCTGGTGCACCTGGGGAAATTCATCCAGCAGCTTCACCATCCCGTAGTAGTCCTTCAGGGCATGCAGCCGCGTCCAAGGCAGCCGGTACTGCCCGGTCACCAGGTCTTTGTAGAAAGGCTGATGCTGATGCCACAGGATGACCACTCGCACTTGCGCCATGATTTAAGATTTCCTCTGAGTCTATCGGCAAAATTTTAGTATGGCATAAGCCAGACTGGTAAATTCTGGCATCTGATTCGACTACACTAGTCTCGACACGAAACTATGACGCCCATCACCTCCCAAAACGCCGCTCTGGTCCGCTACGACGTTTCCTTGCTGACCCCAGAGGATTTTTACTTATTCAACGAAGGCAGCCACTATCGTATCTACGAAAAGATGGGGGCGCACCTGCTTGAGTCCGACGGAACGCTCGGAACCGTCTTCAGCGTCTGGGCTCCCAATGCCCACCACGTTGCCGTCATCGGAGATTTCAATCGCTGGAATCCCAATAGCCATCGGCTCGCTCCCCGCGGCGCCTCCGGAATCTGGGAAGGGTTCATCCCCGCTGTCACCAAAGGTGCGCTCTACAAGTTCCATATTGCTTCAACTCAACTCGGCTACGAGAGCGACCGCGCGGACCCGATTGCCATTCTCGATGAGAAGCCGCCGCTCACCGCCTCCGTCGTCTGGGATCTCGAGTACAACTGGAATGACGCGGCCTTTCTGGAAAAGCGTGGCGCCGCAAACTCCGTCCACGCGCCCATTTCCATCTACGAGGTTCACCTCGGCTCGTGGATGCGCGTTCCGGAAGAAAACAATCGTTCATTAACGTATCGCGAGATCGCGCCCCGCCTCGCCGGCCACGTGCAGAAACTCGGATTTACGCACGTCGAACTCCTCCCCATCATGGAGCACCCCTTCTACGGCTCCTGGGGATACCAGACTACTGGATATTTCGCGCCCACTGCGCGCTACGGGACGCCGCAGGATTTCATGTATCTGGTTGATTACCTGCACCAGCGCAACATCAGCGTCATTCTCGACTGGGTTCCTTCGCACTTCCCTTCCGATGGCCACGGCTTGGCCTTCTTCGACGGCACTCACCTGTTCGAGCACTCCGACACACGCCAGGGGTTCCATCCCGACTGGAAGACCTTCATCTTTAATTACGGACGCAGCGAGGTCCGCAGCTTTCTCATGTCGAGCGCCATGTTCTGGCTCGACAAATATCATGTCGACGGATTACGCGTCGATGCCGTCGCTTCCATGCTCTATCTCGATTACTCGCGCAAAGAAGGCGAGTGGGTTCCCAACCGCTTCGGCGGTCGCGAAAATCTCGAGGCCATCGATTTCCTCCGCCGCTTCAACCTCGAAGCCTACGGAGAACATCCCGACATTCAAACTTATGCCGAAGAGTCCACCTCCTACCCCATGGTCTCTCGCGCCACTCACCTCGGCGGACTTGGCTTCGGCTTCAAATGGGATATGGGCTGGATGCACGATACCCTTCAATACTTCCAGCAGGATCCCGTCCACCGCCATTACCATCACAACAAGCTCACCTTCCGGATGATTTACTCCTTCCACGAGAATTTTGTTCTGCCTCTCAGCCACGACGAAGTCGTCCATGGAAAGGGTTCACTCATTGGCAAAATGCCCGGCGACGAATGGCAGAGATTCGCCAACCTGCGCCTGCTATTTGGCTACATGTTTGCCCAGCCCGGCAAGAAATTGCTCTTCATGGGCGACGAGTTCGGCCAGGTCAGCGAGTGGGCGCACGACCGCAGCCTGGACTGGAACGTGCTCCAGTATCCGGTGCACGGAGGCCTGATGGCGTGGGTCGAACAACTGAATCGCCTCTACTCCAGCGAGACCGCGATGCATTGGTTCGACAACGATCCCCGCGGTTTTGAATGGGTCGACTGCAATGATGCGCCCACCAGCGTCGTTTCTCTGTTACGCAAGGGCAAATCGGACGACGACTGCATTCTCGTGGTATGCAACTTTACGCCTGTCACCAGGCTCGGTTACAAGGTGGGCGTTCCATCGGGTGGCTACTGGAAAGAAGTCCTCAACAGCGATGCCAAGGAATACGCCGGCAGTGGAGTAGGCAACATGGGAGGCACCGAAGCCTTGCCCGAAAGCACCCATGGCCGTCCCTATTCCCTGCGTCTGACATTGCCCCCACTGGGGGCGCTCTTCCTGAAAAGAAGCTAGTCGCCGAGGTGGTGGAGAGCGACCGCCCGCCCGTTCCACACCCAAACGCCAAACCCACTTCAACCCAAAACGTCGGTAACCTCCTCCGCTCCAAGATCGCCTCACCTCCCGCAGGATTCTGCCAAACTAAAGTGACGAGATAGAGATGGCATCATCTACGATCACGAGACCTCCGTCCTTGCAGCTAAGAGTGGCGGAGGAAACGCCTGAGCGCATCCCGCCTGGCCAGTTCAGCCGGCTTTTGCCCGGACTGACAGCCGCTTTTTGCATCGCATTCGGCCTCGCCCAGATCGCCAACACTCAATTGGCCTGCGACGGCGGTTGGTTCCTGTATGCCGTTCTGCACCACGGCGGAACGCGTTTGTACCGCGACTTGCATCTGGTACTGCAGCCCTTGGCGGTGCTGGAAACCGAGTGGTGGATGTCTTTAGTGGGTAAGGGGTGGATCGTTTCCAAGGTTCCGGCGGTCTTCCATCTGGTTGCATTCACTACGGGCATCGCTCTCGTGACTTCTAAGAGCAAGTTGGCAAGCATTCCCAAGGCAATCGTCATTGCTTGCGTGTTTTTCGTGGGCATCCACTTCGAGGCCTATCGCTTCGACGACTACCACGTCATGACGGATGCCCTTTCGCTTTTTTCGATACTCCTCCTGCTGAAGTTGGACGAGGCGGAACGCCTCGATTCGACTTGGAAGCTAACCGCGGCCTTGGGACTTCTCTCAGGGCTTGCAATCACAACCCGATTAACAGACGGAGTTGCGCTTTGTCTGGCCACCGCTCTCGCGATTGCATACATAGTGAAGACGAGAAAGCTCGTATCTTTGATCGTATTCTTTTGCATTACATGCCTTGTATTGCTTGGCATCGTCGCTTTGACGGGCGATTCCCTGAGAGATTACGCGACCTCTACCATCCTGCACGCGGCGGGGCCGAAAGGCGGACTCGCGAGCGTGCTGACTCGTCCTTTCTTGCTGTTGTGGAACTCTCTGGCCTTCCTCGCCGCGCGACAACAATTTATAACCATGCTTTACGGCACGGTCGCCGCCGCCAGTTGGACGTGGCTTGTCGCCCCCTTCTCCAGAGCAGACCGGCCCCGGTCGACCATCAAGGCCGCTATAGGGTTAGCGTTGCTGGCTGGTGCAGTCGCGCTGCTCTGGCCGGTGATTCAGAATGGCGACGTAATTGTTACTTTGTCAGCTGTGTGGGTGATCGCCGAATACAGCCTCGTATTCTTCCTGGTGTACAGGATCGGACTCGAATCGCTGCGAGCACGTTGCGCAGGGCTCGCGAATCCGAAGCGAGTTATCTTCTTTCTGCCTTTTGCGTTGCTTTTGGCAGGCTCGCTGTCGAGCGCCGGTTATCACTTTGGTCTCTACGCGCCGATTGCCTTTCTCATACTGGTGGCCGTTGTTGTGTTTCCAACCCTGTTCGAGACGAGATGGTTGAGATCCTGCTTCCTGGTCATCGCCGCGCTCATGGCGGTTTCGGGCGCCTACAGCAAGGTGATAAATCCAGCCTCCTGGCACAGCTATCGATCATTTCCGATGTTTTCACACCGCGTGCTGGCCCACCACCCAACCTATGGAACCATGATCATCGATGACAATCTGCATGGGTTTATCGAAGGAATTTGTTCCGTCGTCAAAAGCGATGGAAAACCGGAATTGCTCTCGATTCCGTTCTCCTATGCAAATTATTACTGCGATATACCACCGTGGCAAGGATTCGTGCAGTCGTTTTTCGACCTCTCAGGCAAGGATGTCATCGATGACATGATGACAAAACTGCAGCGCTCTCCGCCCAAGTGGATCCTTTACCAGCGGCAACTGGAAAACCTCGCGATGCATGAGAAGGTGTTCAACAACGGCAAAAGGCTCCCGCAGAGAGATCTGGACGAGTTCATGGTTGCGAACGTTGTTGCCGGACGGTGGAAACTCGTATTACGCGGACAGGACCGCGCAGGGACCGATTGGTTGCTTTTGAGAACGGATTAAACATCTCGGTGTCTTCGTAACTCAAGCATGAGCGCGCTGGATCTTAAGCCGAAAACGCACGACGTAGCTGTGACAGTGATTGTCAAAAGCGCTGCCAATCGCTTCTCAATCACCCCGCGCGCCGAGTGGCTGATCCTCGCGCTGCTTTGCGTCGTTCTGCTCGGACAACTGTTCCTCAGCGCCCGCCAGCTCTCCCAGACCGCCGACGAACCGACCCACCTCTATGCCGGATATCGCTACTTGAAATGTGGCGACCTCACGGTCAGTCCCGAGCATCCACCTCTAGCGAAGATCGTCGCAGCGGCGGCGCTGCTGCCCATGAATCTGACGGTAGATTGCTCGCCTTTCAAGGGAGGCGAAATCCGGCAAGTCCTGACCGCTCAGGCTTGGCTGTACAACCAGAACTGGCGGCCGGCTCTGGATCGTGCACGGATCGCAGTTTCAGTGTTCGCCTTCGCGCTTTGTCTGATTCTCTGGATGGCTGCGCGGCGCATGTTCGACCTTGCGACTGCGATCGCTGCCACCGTGCTCCTGGTCTTTGAGCCGAACGTCCTGGCTTACGGTGCGCTTGTCATGACCGACGTCGCGGTGACTTGCATGCTGCTGTTCGTGGTGTTCGCGTTCTACCTCTGGGTGAACAACCGCACCGTACCGTACCTTTTGTTAACCGGACTGGCGACGGGACTGGCGCTGCTGGCCAAGCATTCCGCGGTCGTAGTCGTACCGATCTTGTGTGTTCTTGCGGTCGTGGATGCTCTGATTCGCCACACCAACTCACGGTTGACATTGCGCGCCGTGCTTCGCAACCTGCTGGCGGTTGGCCTGATCTGCACCGTCGCTGTCGCCATTGTTTGGACAGGTTATGGAATGCGCTTCGCCGCGTCGCCGGCGGGCGTGCAATTCCAGAGCGCGCCAGCAGACTCGACATTGAACATTCCGCCTGTGCTGCTCGCGATGAAGAAATACCACGTCCTGCCCGAAGCCTACTTGCAGGGATTCGCCACCGCACTCTCGATTTCCGGTCACTCCGGTCCGGCTTTCCTGGCCGGCAAGATTTATCCCCAGCCGCCGTGGTTTTCGGTCCCCTTCTACATCCTGATTCGCAACACTCCCGCGATGCTGGCATTGTTCCTGATGGCCGTCTTCGGCACCGTCATCGCCTTCGGAAAGCGCCCGCGTGAAGTTTTATTCCTGCTGATCCCGGCGGCTATTTTTCTCGCCGCGTGCATGCGTTCCAGCATGATCGGCGGCATCCGCTATCTCCTGCCCGCATTCCCATTTCTGCTGATCGCCGTGGCAGCGGGCTGCGTGGAGCTGGCGCGCCGCGTCCCTTGGGTACGCTTTGCGGTGCCCTGCCTCATTGTTCTGCACGTGGTTTCCTCGCTCCATGCCTATCCGAACTATCTTTCATACGCCAACGAGTTCTGGGGCGGCCCCGCGAAAGCCTATAAGTACCTGCCATGGGTCGATGGCGGACAAGCCTATCCGGAGGCGAAAGCCTACCTGGAACGGCATCCATCGGAAAACTGCTGGTTCATCACCGGATGGCAATGGGATCCAAAGTTCTACGGCGTTCCCTGCCAGACGTTTAGCCTCTATCTTCCCACCCCGATACCGCCTCGCGTGCACGGCACCGTCATCGTCAGCAGCACTCTGCTGACCGATGTGCGTCTGCCCGAAGAGGAGCTTGCAGCGCCATTCAAGAACATTGTGCCCAAAGATAAGATTGGTGGCAGCGCGTTACTCGTTTATGAGGGTGATTTCGATACCAGATTGGCCGCCGCCAAAAGCGAGCGGGATCTGATGGTGCGTGCCGCTTCTACCGGACAGCCCGCCGCTGCCCTGCTCCACGGCAAGCGGGCGGTTGAACTCGCGCCCGGCAGCGCGCTGGCACACAGTTACTTCTGCGCGTTGCTCGTACAAACCGGACAGTTCGAAGCAGCGCTGAACGAATGCTCCACGGCACAAAACCTCATGCTGCAAGATCCCCTGCAAGAGGAACCTGGCCGAAAGGAATCTCTGAATCAGCTCAAGTCGTGGATCGCCTCCGCCCACGCCGCTAAACACAAATGATTGCAGCCAGCGCACGCCAGAAAGCCTAGCCCCAAATTCTGAGACCTGACGCTCGAGACCTAGGACCGCACTCCTACGGCTTCCACACCCCCACCTGTTCCACCAATTCGTCCAGCTTCGTGTTCTTAAGAATCTCCCCGACCGCCGCGTGATCGAGGTGTGGCGCAATCGGCTTCTCGCTCTCGGCCAGCGCGTAGGCTGTGACCGCCACAATCGCCTCGTCAGCCTTGAAGTCCAACGGATCCACCTTGTCCAGCGTGTCGCTTGACTTGTGATGGATCTCAAAATATTTCGACATGTCCACCCACTGATCCAGGGCCGGAATCCCCTGCAGCATAAACGGTCCATGATCGGTGTCGTAGGTCGCATCCATCGACAGATCGCCCCCGCTGAGATCTTTCAGCAACCCGTCGCTCCATGGCTGCATGGCCTGCTTCAGATCGGCCCGTCCTTCCACCTTCCATCCCTTCGGATGCCCCGCTCCGTTATCCGTATTCAGCACGGCCACGCACTTCGCCAATTCTTTCTTATGCGCCTGCGCATAGGCATGCGATCCCAGCAATCCCTCTTCTTCTCCACCCCAGAGCGCAAATCGCACGCTGCGCCTCGGCGGCTTTCCTGCCGCCATAATCGCGCGTGCCACTTCGAGCACGCTCACCGTGCCGGTGCCGTTGTCCTGCGCGCCCGTGCCGAAGTCCCATGAGTCCAGATGGGCTCCAATCAGGATCCACTCTTCCGGCCGCTCCCGTCCGCGAATCTCCGCCACTACATTGTTGACAGTCGTCTCTCCCGACGTTTTGTTCTCGACCGTCAAATGGAGCGTCACCGGCCCGCGCTCCAGTTCCCGCTGGATCAGTTTCGAATCCTCCATTCCCAGTTCAACGCCCGGCAGCGGAACGATCTTCGATCCCCACAAAGCAGCGTGTGCATTAATGACATTGTTCGCCGGGCGATCTGTTTGCATGACTGCCAGAACGCCCGCCTTTTCAAATGCCGGCCAGGCCGCTTGCAGCTTCGGCAAAGCCTTCGCATAGCCCTCCGCATAGATCTTGGTCGTGTCGAGCAAAACAATCTTTCCCTGGAGCTCGTCCGCTCGCGACTGCAATGCATCCGCCGATACATCCTCGACCAGCACCACCGCGCCCTCCACTCCTCCCGACGGAGTCGATGGCGCCCATCCCAACGACGCCACGTGCAGCGGCCGAGACAGCGGAGTCAGCATCTCGCCCGTCGCGGTCCCGCGCTGCCATCCCGCATCCATCGTGAAGGGCTCCAATCGCACGTTCTCAATTCCGTAACTCCGGAACTTCGCCGCCGACCATTCCGTCGAGCGCACATACGCCGGCGACCCGGTCAGCCTGCCTCCGATTCCGTCCGCCAACTCTCCGAGCGTGCGCATAGACGGCCCGGTATAGATCGAAGCCGCCAGACGGTCTGTGGCCGATTTTATCTCTGGCCTGATCTTTGCCTGTAGACCCGGCTGTGCTTCTGGCTGCACATCGATCGTGATCCCCGAAGGCTCCTGAGCCCAGCCCGAAACTCCCATCGCCACGCCAAGCGTCACCGCCCAACACATACCCGCCAATCTCATTCTTCCTCCGATGCGAACTCGGCATTCTCCATGAACTCCGCTTGCATTGCAAACCCGGCGCCCATGCTAGACTCGCCATTAGATACTATTGTGCGGATCCGCATCCTCACTCGCTACATCCTGGGAGAAGTCGTCTCCCACGCGCTGATCGGCGCCGCCGTCTTCACATTCATCCTTTTCACTCGCGACCTGGGACGCATTCTGGAACTCGTCGTCCGCAACAGTGCCCCGCTCCCCAGCATTGCCGAAATCTTTTTTTATACCGTCCCGGTCGCCCTTACCTACACCATCCCGATGGGCGTGCTGGTGGGCGTCCTCATCGGACTCAGCCGCCTGTCCGCCGACAGTGAAGTTACCGCCATGCGCGCCAGCGGCCTCAGCGTATGGAGTTTCCTTCGCATCATTTCGATTTTCGTCGTCGCCGCCTGGCTTCTCGCTCTTGCCAACAGCGTCTATATCGCGCCCCGCTCGCTCGCCTCGCTCGATGAACTCCAGAATCGCCTCAAATCTTCTCAGGCCTCATTTGAGGTGCAACCCCGGGTGTTTTATGAGGGATTTCCCAAAATCGTTCTCTACGTTCAGGACGTCAAGTCCATGGCCGGTGGAGCCCTCTGGAAAGGTGTGTTCCTCGCCGATCTCTCCGATCCTTCCGCGCCGCGCATCAGCCTGGCGCGCGAGGGCCTCCTCGTCAGCCAGGGTCCGGACCGGCTCGATCTCCATCTCATCAACGGCTCCACTCATGAGAGCGATCCCAAAAATCCCGACCAATACCAGATCTCCACCTTCCAGACGACTGACATTCCCATCCAGATTCCTCCCGCCCAAAGCAGCCAGCAGAACGAGCCCGCTTCACTCAGCGAGATGGCGGTTCCCGCTCTGCTCCAGAGCGCGCGCACTTCCGACCCCAACACCCGCCGCTGGACTTTGATTGAGTTTCATCGCCGCTTCGCCCTGCCCACTGCTTGTCTGGTCCTCGCCATGGTCGGCATCCCGCTCGGCCTCTCTTCAAAAAAAGGAGGCAAGTCAAGCGGCTTCGTCCTCAGCATTCTTCTGGTCTTCGCTTACTACTCCCTTTCTTTGATCGGAGTCTCGTTCGCGCGCCAGGGCCGCCTTTCACCCGCTGCCGGCGTCTGGCTTGCCGATTTCGCATTCCTGCTCGGAGGCGCGTTTCTACTTTGGCGATCCGAACGCCGCCCCATCAGCTTCTCCTTCCTGAAGTTCTCCAAGTCGCCGCTCCCGCCGCTCACCGCCACGGCCGCCGATTCTCCGGCTTCTCCCAGGCCGGATGCACCGCACCGCGAAGCCGCCCATCGCCACGGCCGTCCGAGGCGATTGTTCAATCTCCGCTTCCCGACCATTCTTGACGACTATGTGCTGCGCGATTTTCTGCTTTATCTCGTCATGATTGGCGGGGCCTTCGTTACCCTTCTCCTGGTCTTTACTCTGTTTGAGCTGCTCAGCGACATTCTCCACAACGGCATCTCCGTACTTACTGTCGGAGAGTACCTGCTCAACGTAACCCCCTATTTCCTCTACTATCCGATTGCGCCCATGAGCATGCTGCTGGCGGTGCTCATCACCTTTGGCCTGCTGCAGCGCTCCAACGAAATCACCGCCATCAAGGCCACCGGTATCAGCCTCTACCGTGTCATCATCCCAGTCCTCGTTGCCTCCGCCTTGGTCGCGGGCGTGCTCTTCCTCTCCGACCAGTTCTATCTGCCCTACACCAACAAACGGCAAGACGAACTCCGCAACCGCATCAAAGGCAAGCCTGCCCAAACCTATCTCCGTCCCGATCGCAAGTGGATTTTCGGCCAGCACAACGATATCTACTACTACCAACTCTTCGATCCCGACCGCGACACCTTCGGAGGCGTCTCCGTCTTCCAG
>JBAQJU010000225.1:0-18462 GCA_049300475.1 Terriglobales bacterium
CTCCCACGCTCAGTCCGAGGAAGCTGTAGAGCTTTCCCATCCACTCGGAGTCGCGCTTCGCCAGATAGTCATTCACGGTAATCACGTGCACGCCGCGTCCGCTGAGCGCGTTGAGATACACCGGAAGCGTGGCCACCAGCGTTTTGCCTTCGCCGGTTTTCATCTCGGCAATCTTGCCTTCATGCAGAACCATGCCGCCGATCAGTTGCACGTCGAAGTGCCGCATGTTGAGCACACGGCGCCCGGCTTCCCGGACGATTGCAAAAGCCTCGTCCAATATTTCGTCGAGTACCTCCGCGAGCACCCGGCCGCGCTCGGTTTCGATCACCTTCAGGCGATCGAAATCGGCGTCAGGTTCGTCGGCGACCGTAGCCAGTCTTTCCTGGATGTGCGCACGGAATTCCGCAGTCTTGGCGCGGAGTTGGTCGTCGGTGAGTTTCTCAATCTCAGGTTCGAGAGCCGTGATGGCCGTAACGCGCGGCTGCAAGCGCTTGATTTCACGCTCGTTCCTGGTCCCGAAAACCTTGCCTAGCAGAGTGTTGATCAAAAGTGAAATCCTTCGGGACACACGTCCCAGTCCATGAATTCAAGCCTAGCACATTAGATGCGGACAGCGTCGTTTAGTACCCCCAGGGCGATCGTCCTTATAACGCTTCGGGGCTCCCTTTTCACGCAGTGCGGGGTTCTTCGGATACTACGGACTCGGACCTCAAAACCATCTAACGTTGGAAGCGAGTTTCTAGACCGCTCCGGCCACGTGTTCCAGCGCCCGGCGGCGATGATAGCGGAGGGCAATATTCATGAAGACGGTACCGCATTCCGTCCTGAAGCACATAACCAGTGCTTCGATGTCTTCGCTGCCTTTGCTGCCGCGTTCCGAGGTGGAGACCGTCGGTGGATGAACCCTGAAGTGGAATCCCTGGTCATTCAGCACTGTGACCGCGTTACCAATAATCTGGTTGGCAAGTTCACAGACTGCTTCGCGAACCAGATCGTCGGTTTCCGGCAGTTCCGTACCCGCCAGGCGGCTGGCGAAGCGCGCCGCGGTTTCCTGGGCAACGTCAAAGATGATGCGCCCTTCGATGTCACCCGTGAGCCAGACCTCGGCCGCAATTCCCTGGCGCTGGTAGGCTTCCTCCTCCATCGTGAGGTTCTCGATGGAGACCGGAGATTCGAGCCCTTCCGCGAGTACCGCGTCGGCCGAATTGATAAAGGGCTGAATCAACTCCATCCGCATGGTTAGGCTCCCGCTCCGGCGCCCTGGGTGGCACTTTGATCGTCGCGCATCACATACTTGATGACTTCATAGAGAACCTCGGCCTTCACCGGCTTCTGCACGAAGTGCCGCGCGCCACGCTGCAACGCGGCCACAATGTTTTCCTGATAGCCGACCGACGACACCATCACGATGCGGGCATCGGGATGTTTGTTCACGATCTTTTCCGCTGCCTCGATGCCTTCCATGTGCGGCATGGTAATGTCCATCAGCACGATGTCCGGCGTCAGCTTGTCGTATTCGCCAATCGCGGTCACGCCGTCTGCCGCCTCGCCCACTATCTGCCCGCCAAATGATTCGACCATCTTGGCCAGGTTTTTGCGAGCGAACACGGAGTCATCCACGATCAGATAGCGCACCGGCTGTCCGTCGCAGCTCCGTTGTATGGGCGCAAAATTTTCCATCACACTCCTCCACATCTCTCACTTAACCACGACCTACAAGCATTCGGACAGGTAACTCTAGTTACTTCCGGCACCTGTCGCCTTACTGGCGTCTGTCCCATCCTCGCGGTTCGGCTCGGGCCCGCATTGCGCCTGCAACAAATTGGGGAGGTCCTGCAAGTCCACCGTGCGCATCGCAAAGCCACGTTCTATGGCGGCCTTCGGCATGCCAAACACCACACATGTCGCCTGACTCTGGGCCACCGTGAATCCGCCCGCGGCCTGGACAGCGCCCATGCCCGCAGCCCCGTCTTCGCCCATACCCGTCATCAACAGGGCCATGGCCTGCGGGCCAAACTCCTGCGCCACGCTCCGGAACAGCACATCCGCCGAGGGGCGGTGCCCGTTTACCGGGCCGTCGTCCGCCAGCAGCGTCACGTTGCCGAGCGGCAGCCTCTTCACTTTCATATGCCGGTTTCCAGGACAAATCAGAGCTCGCCCCGCCACCAGCAAGTCGCCCGACTGCGCCTCTTTTACACGGATCGGACAGGTCTCGTCCAGACGCTTTGCAAACAGTTCGGTGAAACCGTCTGGCATGTGCTGCACCACCAGAATGGTGCCGGAGAAGTCTACGGGGAGATGCGAAAACAGATACTGCAGCGCGTTCGGCCCCCCCGTCGAAACGCCAATGGCGACCACCCGCGTGGGTGCCGCCAACCTTTGTTTCCGCAGCAGTTCATTGGGAGCTTCTTGGGGCACAAACAGGGGCTGCACCGTCTCTCTTTGGGCCGCGGCTCGTATTTTTCTGATCAGTTCTTCCGCAATCTCCGGCATGCGCGTGGCAACGTCGGCCGGCTTGGCCACGAAGTCGAAGGCACCGATTGACAGTGCCTTGAGCGTAATCGCAGCTCCTGCCGTGCTGTGCGAACTGACCACGATCACGGGCAGACGCCAGCGCCGCATGATCTGTTTCAGCGTGTCGATTCCATTCAGGCCCGGCATTTCGAGGTCGAGCGTCACCACATGAGGAGCAAGATCCTGAATCTTCTTCAGCCCGAAATTGCCGTCGATGGCCGTGCCCACCACCTGAATGGAAGCGTCTCGTTCGAGGATCCTGGGGATCAGCTTGCGCATCAGGGCGGAGTCGTCGATCACCAGAACCCGTACTGGCTTGTTCATGGTTGACCTCTTGCCATGCCGTGCGCTTGGGCAGCCCGGTTTCGGAGACCGCCTTCGGAGTTCGACAACGAGTTCGACAACAAGCCTTCCGTCCGCGAGACGTCCGCTCTCCCGCGGGTGAAGCGGTCCACCAGCGCGACCAGGTTCAGGATGAGAACCACCCGCCCGTCGCCCAGTATGGAAGCGCCGCTTACGAGGTCGGTTTTGATCGACTGGTCATCCAGCGCCTTGATCACCAGTTCATCTTCGCCAGAGAGTTCGTTTACGATCAGTCCGAACTTGCGGTCTCCGTGGTTGACTACCAGTACGAACACTTTGCGGCGAGCCGATTCCGGTCCCGGTTTCGGTGCCCCACCCAGCCGCAACAGCGGAAGCACATCATTGCGCAGTTGCAACACCTCGTAATGTTCCACCTGGTGGATCTGTTCTTCTGTGGTGCGCGTGATCTCGGCCACGGTGTTCAAGGGCAGCGCGTAGAGCCGCTGATCCACCCGGAACAAAAGCGCGCGAAGAATCGCCAGCGTCAGCGGCAGGCGCAAGCGGAACGTGGTCCCGCGCCCCGGAGCAGTTTCAACCTGCACCGTTCCCTTCAGCCGCGCCAGCACGCTTTGCACCACGTCCAGCCCAATTCCACGTCCCGACAGTTCGGTGATTTCGTCGGCCGTCGAAAATCCCGGTCGCAGGATCAACTCCAGGGTTTCGGCTTCATTCAACAGCGCCGCCTCTTCCGTCGACACCAGAGCCTGCTCGAGCGCCCTCTGCTTTACCTTTTCCATGTCAATCCCGCGCCCGTCGTCGGAAACCTCGATTACTACCTGGTTGCCCTGGTGATAGGCGTTCAGCCGCAATGTCCCTTGTGGCCGCTTGCCCGCGCGCGTGCGTTCCGCCGTCGTCTCGATGCCATGCCCTACACCGTTTCGCAGCAGGTGCATGAGCGGCTCGGCGATGCCATCCAGAATGCCTTTATCGAGATCGGTATCTCCGCCTTTAACCACCAATTCCACTTCTTTTCCGCACTGCCGCGCCACATCCCGCACCGTCCGTGGAAAGCGCCGGAATAACTGGTCGACCGGCACCATGCGGATCTTCATTACCGAGCGCTGCAGATCGTTCAGAACCCGCGCCTGGAAAGCCAGGGCATCACTGAACTTTCCCCGCAAGCTGTCTTTCGGGAAGCGATGCCCGAATTCGAGCAGTGTCTGCTGCAACATCGACTTGGCCAGAATCAGTTCTCCGACCAGGTTCAGCACGATGTCGATTCGTTCCGCATCCACTCGCAGAATGTTCTCCGCGCCAGTGGTCACTGCATGCGTGGCCGGTTCCTCGGTGGCTTGCCCGTCGTTCATCGTCTGGTTGGCGAGCGCTTGCGGAGCAACGTCCCGGTTTGTTTCCGGGCTCGGGGAACTTGCCCCCGGTGGCTCGCTCTCCTGCGCATGCAGACGGAGCGGCGTCACATTGACGCTCTGAGCGATGGTCGGGATCCTGCACTTGGCGCGAATCTGCTCCCGCGATTTTTGCGATGCCAGCGCCGCCTGGATTTGGTTGATTGGCCCGGTAGCGCTATCGCCGGGATAAAGCGCCAGCACTTCTCCAAGACCCGCGAGGGCCACTTGAATCATCTGACGCGCAGCGATCGGCATGCCGCACTGCGGATCCAGTTGCACGACTACATGATGAATGTTTTTGCCGTCTTCGACCGCTTTACCGATGGCGAGATTCTCGTATTCCGACCACGGGTTGCGCTGCTGCTCGGCATGGGTTGTCTTTTTGGATGGGGACGAATCCTCTGGCTCCGGGTGGGCCAGGCGCGCAATTTCCTCGCGCAAGGATTGGAAGCTCGGCAGTTTCCTTTTTCCCTGGTAAGCGTCGAGCAGGGCGGCAAACACGTCGGCTGCGCGCAAGGCAATCTCGGGGACAGAAGCCGCTGCGGCCGGATTTTCCAGAGTCAGAACATCTTCGAACTCATGCGCCAGTTCGCTCAGCTCGCGGAAGCCGCAAGCCGCCGAGTCTCCCTTGAGCGTGTGCACAATGCGCCGCAGGCTGCGAGCGGTCTCGGGGTCCCTTGGGGACTTCTCCAGTCGCAGCGCTTCGTCATTCAGCTTCTGAACGAGTTCCGTCGCGCTTTCGAAAAACAGATCCCGGAGTTCATTCATCCGGTCGTCGGGCGGCCCGCTCACGCTCTTACCTCGACTCGCTGATATGCCGTTCCCGCGTTGCGGTGCACCATCTGAAACTTTTCCGTCAGGCCCAGCAAGCTTTCGGCATGGCCGATGAACAGATACCCCAATGGGTTCAGGCAGCGATGAAATTTCTCCACCAGCCGCTTCTGCTCCGCTTCATCGAAGTACATCATCACGTTGCGGCAGAAAATCATGTCGTTGCGCTGCGGAAGATATTCGGTCTTCAGGTTGTGAAAGTCGAAGTGCACCAGTTCCTTCACAGTTTTCTTGATCGCGTAACGGGCGCCCACTTTGTCGAAATACCGCAGCCGGAAGCTGTAATCGACCGCCGACATCTGGTGCTCGGCGTAAGAACCCTCCTGCGCCGCCCGCAAAACTGAATAGCTGATATCGCTGGCTAGAATTTCCAGCTGCCAAGGCGCCGGCACCAGGGGCTTGGGTACGGAAAAGTCGCGCGGTCGAGGATTGCGCATCTGGTAATAGGTGAGCGCGTCCGCCACCAGCATCGCCAGCGTGTATGGCTCCTGCCCGGTCGAGCATCCCGCACTCCAGATTCTCAACGTGTAATCGTGCCGCTCCTGCTTGCTTTGCAGCAGGGCTTCGAGAATCTCGTGCTGAAACAGGTTGAGCTGCGCTTTGTTCCGGAAGAAGCTGGTTTCGTTGACGGTCAGGTTTTCCAGCAGCAGCGCCAGTTCCTGCTTGCCTTGCTTGCTGATCAGCAGGCGATAGTAGCTATAGAACGAATCGAGGCGGCACTCTTTCAGCCGGCGTTGCAGGCGGTCCTGCAGAAAGGATGCGCGCCGTTCGTCAAAGTGCATGCCGCACTCTTGATATACCAGGGCCTGCAGAAGTCTTAGTTCCGCTTCGTTGAGTGCAGGTGCCTGTCCTTCGCCCGTGCTCATGTCGATTCGCGTCACTCGCTACTTTCCCGCCAGGGCGCTTTGCGCCCCCGTTTTGCCACTAGCGGCCGTGGCCGCCTCGCTTGTCCCCAACTCATTGCTGCGCTCGCGTACACTCAAGACCTTGTCAACATCCAGCAGGATGATCAATCGTCCCTTGTATTTGCCCAGCCCGGTCACGCAGTCCAGCCCACCCTCCTGCATCATGGCGGGCGCGGTCTCGATCTCGCTCGTGGGAATCTTGAGCACCTCCGAAGCCGAGTCCACGATCATCCCTGCCAACCGGCCCCGGTGCTCGACTACCAGAATGCGGCTGTGCCGGTCCAGGGCGCTTGAGGATTTTCCAAAGCGCTTGCGCAGATCCACCACGGCAACGATCTTGCCCCGCAGATTGATTACCCCTTCTACGTGTTCAGGCGCGTCGGGCACCGCCGTGATCTCGGGCACGCGCACGATCTCATGCAGCGCGGCAATCGGGATTCCGTAGGTCTCCTGCCCGACTTTGAAACCTACAACTTGGCTGTCCTGACTCATGGATGGAGTCCTCTTAATTAGCGAGTTCCAGCAGCCGCGTGCCGCACTGCTAAGCCATTCCCGTCCGACGATTGCAGGGAAAAACGGTCCATCGAGTCCAGCAGTCCGCGCGACATCTTCGACATCTGATCGGAGGATGCGGCAAGTTCCGTCGAACCTGAGGTAGAGGACCGCACCAGTTCGCGCATGCGTTCCATGGCCTGCACCACCGCCTGCGCTCCCGAAGCCTGCTCTTCCACCGCGGAGTTGATCTCGTGCGTGATTTCGTTCAAACGCGACGTTGCCCGCGCGATCTGCGTCGAACCGTGCGACTGTTCGTTGGTGGCCGCGCCGATTTCCTGAGCGAACTTGTACACCTCGGTCACCACGTTCGAAATCTTCCGCAACGCTGCGTTCAGATCCTGCCCCAGACCTAGCCCTTCATCCACGATGGTCGTGCTCTTCTCCATGTTCTCGACCGCTTTGCGCGCTTCCTTCTGAATGCTCTGGATCAGTTCGGAGATTTCCTTGGTGGATTGCGCCGATTTCTCGGCCAGCTTTCGCACTTCGTCGGCGACCACCGCGAACCCCAGTCCGTGCTCGCCTGCGCGCGCCGCTTCAATCGCTGCGTTCAAGGCCAGCAGGTTGGTCTGCTCCGCCAGATCGTCGATCACTTCAATGATCTTGCCGATGTCATCCGCGCGCGTGCCCAGCGCGTCGATGATTTCGCCCGCGGATCGGATGGTGGTGTTAATGCGGTTGAGCCCGTCGGTCGCCTTTTCCATGGTTCCGATCCCGCTATGCACCTCTTCCCGCGAGCGGTTCGAAATGTCGAGCAGCACCTTGGCGGTGTCCGCCACCCGCTGGATCGAGGTCACCATCTGATCGATCGAGGCCGACGTTTCATTAACGCTTGAGGCCTGCGTCTGCGTGCTCTTCACCATGTTCTGCACATTGACGCTCATCTCGTGCATGGTGCTGGTCACTTCGTCGATCGCGGAAGAGGCCTGCATGCTGTTCTGGGCCGATTCATCGGAAGAACTCGCGACCTGGGTCGCCGCGCTGGCCACTTGCGATGCCGCATCGCGTACGTTGCGCACCAGCCCGCGCAGCCCTTCCACCATGCGTGTGAAGGCATTCGCCAACGTGTCATTGGCGGAGCGCGGGTGCACTTCCACCCCCAGATTGCCGCCGGCAATGGCCTCTGACACCGCCGCCATTTCCTTCAGATACTTCACCATCGAGTCGAACGTTCTCGCCAGTTGCCCGATCTCGTCTTTCCCGTGCACATCGATGTTGTGCTCCAGATCCCCCGATTGCCCGATCTGCTCCGCCACATGGATCAGCCGATTCAGCGGATCCGTGATTCCAGTGGCCGTGCGGTAGGCGATGATCACACCCAGCGCCAGCGCCGCCAGCGAACTTAACACCGCGATTAAAATCGTCGCGGTCGCCGCCCACTGGTCCTCGGAGTGCCGCTTCTCCAGCAATTGGCGGTTCTCACGGTCCACATCGTCCAGAACATTGCTCGACCGCGTCACCCAGGAACTTGGGTCCCTTTGCAGATAGAAAATCTGCAACTCGGCCACCGTCTCATTTCCGCTGTCGACTCCGCGCCGCTTCTCAACCAGCGGATTGGCGAAATCGTTGACCCAGCTCTGCTCGAGCCCCTGCACTTTTTCGAGACCGGCGCGCTGCTCGTCGGAATTCGCGAGTTCCTGCGCGTGGTGAAGGGCTGCGGCCAGGAGGCGTGCGCCGTCGTTCATCTTCTCGACGTCCCGCGTGTCGCCGCTTAGCAGGTAGTTCTGCAGATACAAGCGGTTCTGCATCATCTGGAAGCGCACGATCGACGTGGCCTCCGTCATGTCGATGGAACGCTGTGCTGCCGCCTTGGCCTCGTGTTCGCGCCAGACCGCCGCCAGATTCACCGCGAGCAGCACCAGCACCATCGCCAGGATGATGCCAAAGCTCACGTAAAGTTGTTTCCTGATGTTCATGCTCCTGCCTTCCTCAGACAGATTCCCCTACTGATTCGGGTCAAATCGGAATTCCAGATTCTCCGTTGTCTCTTGCCGGCCTGGCTCGTAGCGCCATTTCTTGACGGCGTCCAGAACGGCGTTTGCCAGGACCGGATGGCCGCCAATGATCTTTACGCCCTTCACCGTGCCGACCGGCGCGATCGTGATCTGCACCTTAACGACGCCCGCGATTCTCATTCTTCGCGCCAGTTCTGGATAGGACGGCTCTACTTTGCTCTTCACTTGGCGGGCGCTCGATCCCTGCGCCCACAGGTTCGGCACAGCCGTTGCGCCCCATCCGCCTAAGATCAACAGACCCGCCGCCAGCCAGCCTCGCCAGCTTTTGCAAGACACGGAACCCCCTTCGTCTTACTGCAGATCTATCTTCTGCCAGCCCGGCCCATGCAGAAACCAAAAGTCTCTATTTTGAGTTACTTTGGTGAGTTCTGCGAAGAACGCGAACTGCGACCAAACGGTGCTCACTTCTGTTTCATCGGTCCAGTATTTGTCCGGACTCCGGTTGCTGGCCGCGCCCTCCTGGTCTTGATGTCACAACGCGACACCGTTGGCGCCGTTTCCCATGTTGGCACCTGCCCTTCGCTATTCGCTTGACTCAATTTGAGAATGCAGAGTAGGTTTTAAATGTAATTCAATTGTTTTCAATCGCTTAGCCACAACAAATGGTGCGGCCTGACAAGTAGAGACAGAAATTCCGAATCCCCGACAGAGTCTCATTCTGAGGAGGCGTTCCAGAAGTTTCTCCTCGAACTCTCTCGTGCCGTTCTTGAGAGCAACGATCCGCGCCAACTTCTCGCCTTGTTCTGCCGCCTCTCCCGGGCTTTCTTCCAAGCCAGCGGTGCTTACTTTTGGAGTTACACGCCGGATGGAGAACTGGTAGGAGTCGAAGCCGACGGCTATCAGGCATCGAGTTTTATCGGCATGCGCCTGCGCGCCGGGGATCCATCCGTAGTGATGGAGGCCGTTCAACAACGGCGCCCGGTCGTCGAAAATCAGATCGCCTTAGCCCACTACCCCTTGATGTCGGATTCCCCCGCTTATGCCGCTCTGGCCGCGCCCTTGAGAGTCAGCAGCGAAGTGGTCGGCGCCATCTCCTTCGTGCATACCACGGCTGGCGCGACGTTCGACGACGACGCCATCGCACAAGTGACCATCCTGGCCGCGCAGCTCTGCTCGGCGATCGAGGCACTCCGCCTGGATCAGTTCTCCCGCGAAGAGCGCCGTCGCACAGCCGTCCTGTTCGAGGTTGCGACCGAGCTTCATGGATTACCTGATGCGTCCTTGCTGGTGCAAAGCATCGCGGACCGTCTGCGCGACCTTCTCCGCTCGCCCGTGGTACTGATCTTCGTTCAACACGAAAATCTATTTCAGTTGCAGGCCGTTTCCGCCGAGGTTCCGCGCCTGGTACATGCGATCCGTGCGCGCTCCCAGGAGAACAACCTGCGTTCTGCTCTTGAGATCGCCAGCCGCGCTGTCACCGCCGGACAGCGTATTACCGTCAACATCGACGGCGCCTCCCACTTCGGCGAGGATTCGCCTCCCGGGACCCTCATTGCGGCTCCCTTTCGCACTTCGCGTTCGCACGGTGCCATTCTTGCCTATCCCCGTCTAGCGGCCCCATTCGCCGAGGAAGACAAAACGCTCCTTTCCGCTCTCGCGGGCTTTGTTGCCATCGCCATCACCAATGCTGAGCTACACAGTAAGGCGCGCGCGCAGGCTCAGGAACTGCACGACATTCTGGATATCTCCTGCGAGCTCAGCTCCGCCGGCAAGCTGGACGAATTCATGCAGGCCTCGGTGGTCCGCGCCGCCAGCTTTCTTGGCTATCACCGCTGCTTCATCGGCCTGCTCGAGGACTCCACCTTCCATATTCGCTGGACATTCGAGAACGGCCAAGCGCGCCCGGTCGATATTCCCCTGCACGATGGCGTCACTTCCCGCAGGCTCAAACAGAAAGAAGCGTTCCTTACCGAGGATGCAGCCAAGACTCCTGGCGCCAACCTCGACTTCGTCGCTGCTTTTGGCATCAAGCAACTGCTGGCGGTGCCGCTGCTTGGGTCCAACGGGGAACTGCTTGGCATGTTTGGCGTGCTCGATCGCGTCCAAGTCGCGCCCATCAGTGACGAAGATGTTCGCCGCGCTCGCGCCCTCGCGGCCCAAGTGGCCATCGCCCTGGAGCTCACCCGCAATCTCCAACAAGCGGAGAAGCACCGCCGCCGCTCTGAGGTCCTGGTCACTTTGGCGCTCGAGCTGAACACCGTTCTCCATCTGCCCGATTTCATGCGGCAGTTTGCGCTGCGCACGGCCTCGCTTCTGCACGGCCGATGCATCGCGCTGAGCCTATTCCAAGAGCCCGAACTGGAAACCGTCTTGATGTGTGGCGGAACCGAGGTCGAGGACAAACCGCTGGTCCGCAGCTTCGCGCAGGCCGTGCGCGCGGCCCTGCCGAAATACACCAACGATATCGCCTTCGTTGCCGCCAACGATTTGCTTGGGTCTTCTCTCGCTTCCACTCTCGGATGGGTGGATTGCACTCTGGTGCGCTTAACAGGCTCAGCGGGCGAACTCATCGGCGTGCTCTGTCTCGCCGACCGGGGCGCGGCGCCCACGCCTGACGACCAGCAATTGCTGCGCGCGGTCGCCGGCCACGCCAGCATTGCTCTCGAGAATGCCTGCCTTTTCACCCGTGTGCAACAGGCCAACCGACACTGGCTCGAGATCTTCGACGCCATCAGCGACTTCCTCGTCGTGCACGACGAGCAGCACAACATCCTGCGCGTCAACCGGTCGCTCGCTGAGTTTGTCGGGATTGCTCCCGATCAGTTGATCGGCGTTAACATGCGCGCGCTCGACGCGCTCTCTCCCGCCGCCTCTCCTCATTCGTGCCCATTTTGCCGTTCCGGCGAGGGACTCGACGAATATGTCCTGCCCGGATTGGAACGCAGTTATCTCATCTCGACCTCGCGCATTCATGCCGACAGCAGCGGCGAACTGCAAACCGTGCACGTGCTCAAGGACATCAGCGATCGCCGCGAGGCAGAGCGCCGCTACCGGGAACTCTTCGACAACATTCAAGAGGGAATTTACGTCTCTACTCCACAGGGCCGCTTTATTGAAGTCAACGATGCGCTGGTGCGCATTCTCGGCTACGACAGCCGCGACGAAGTGCTTCGCCTCGACATTCCCACCGAGGTCTATTTTTCTCCGCAGCGACGGGAGGAACTCGCGGAACGGCTCAAGCAAACCGGCGAAATGCACAATCACGAGGAGACGCTGCGCCGCAAGGATGGTTCGCCCGTAAACGTATTCATGAACTGTTATGCCATGCGTGATATCGCAGGCAACGTTGTGCAGCACCGCGGGCTCATGCTCGACATCTCCAGTCTCCGCCAGTCACAGACCGAGTTGCAACGGGAGCGTGACTTCTCCAGCAAAATTCTCAGTCATACTCAGAGCCTCATTCTCGTCACCGACACCGACGGCGTCATCAGTTATGCCAATCGCCGCTGGAGTGGGCTCGGTTTTCAGCAGAACCATATCGTCGGGCACTCCCTCTCCGACCTCTGCGCCGCGCCCAGGCGCGAAGCTCTCCGCCAGGCCCTCGCCACCGTAGCCCGCGGTCAACAGGTGGACAACTTCGATCTTCCGCTAATCCGCGGAGATGGCGCCAGTGGACAATTCGCAGTCAATCTGAGTCCCATCAGCAACGAGGATGGAAAAGTGACCAGCATTGTGGTCGTGATGACCGATGTCACCGACTCCGCTCTGCTTCGCTCCAAGCTCGTACACGCAGAAAAAATGGCCGCCGTGGGGCAGTTGGTTTCCGGAGTCGCTCACGAGGTTAACAATCCGCTCACCGCCATTCTTGGATTCACGGACCTGCTCATGGAAAATCCCGATCTCCCCGAAAGCGCTCGCCGCGATCTGCGGGTCATTCTCCAGGAGGCGCAGCGCACCAAGCAGATTGTCCAGAACCTGCTCAGCTTTGCGCGCCAGATGCCGCCCCGCCGTCAGGCGGTGCAGTTGAACTCCATCCTCCACCGCACCGTGCAACTTCGCTCTTACGACTTCATCAGCCATGGCATTCAGGTCCTCGAGCGCCTCGACGAGTCTCTCCCTGAAATCGTCGGCGATTCGCACCAGCTCCAGCAGGTTTTCCTCAACATCATCAATAACGCCTACGACGCCGTCCGCGAATGCGGCCATCCCGCCCGCATTGAAATCATGAGCGCTCGCAGCAGCGGCTACGTTGAAGTCTCGTTCCGCGATAACGGTACCGGCATCTCCGATCCCGACCGCATCTTCGATCCCTTTTTCACCACCAAAGATATTGGCAAGGGAACCGGACTGGGCCTCAGCATCTGCTATGGCATCGTCCGCGAACATGGTGGAGAGATCATCTGTCACAACAACCTCGATTCCGAAGGAGCCACCTTTATCGTCCGCCTGCCTCTGGCGGCCGACTCGGCCTCCTTCGGCGCCGCCGCAGGAGTGTACCCCCAATGACGCAGACTGGAACCAAACCCGCATGTGCGCCCGTGCTTCTCATTGAAGATGAGCCGGCGGTCATGGAATTTGTCCGCTCCGCTCTCGAACGCAACGGCTATTCCGTCGTCTGCACCGAGTCGGGTGCGCAAGCTCTTCGAATGCTCGCGAGCGACGACTTCCATGGCGTCGTCTCTGATATGCGCACTCCTGGCGGGGTCGATGGTGCGCAGGTCTACGCCTGGATCGCCAGCAACCGTCCGGCTCTTGCCAGCAAGGTGGTCTTCATCACCGGCGATATCGCCAACGAGGAGACCGCCGCGACCCTGCGACGCACGGGTGCGCCCTGCGTAGAAAAACCATTTCGCGTGCACGACTTCATCTCCGTAGTCGAGCAAACTATGGGTAAGGCGGCGTAATGACTGGAGACCTTGGTATTCGTTTGTTGATCGTGGACGATGAGCAGACCATTCGGCGGCTCTGCACAACGGTCGGCGAATCGCTGGGCTTTACTTGCCTTGAAGCCGAAGATGGTCACGCCGCTCTCGCCCTGCTCGAAGAACAGCCGGTTCACATGATCCTGACTGACATGGTCATGCCTCGCATGTCCGGCCTTGAATTCCTCGAGCAGGTCAAACGTTCCTACCCGCGCATCGAGGTTGCCGTGATGACCGGGCATGGCTCGGTCGAAACTGCCGTGCAGGCGATGAAACTTGGCGCCTACGACTACATCTCCAAACCGTTTTCTCCTCTCGACGAATTGCGCCTCTTCCTGCGCCGCATGGCCGATAAAGTGCGCCTCGTAGAAGAGAATCTGTTTCTCCGGGAGCGCTCTGAAACGGAAACCGCTGTCCACGGCATAATCGGCAACTCCGCCAGCATTCAGCACGTGCTGCGCCTGATCTCCCGTCTCAAGGACACGCGCACTCCCGTCCTGATTTCCGGCGAAAGTGGAACCGGGAAGGAACTCGTCGCCCGCGCCCTGCACTTCCGCGGCAATCTCGCCACCCGTCCCTTCGTCGCCGTCGACTGTGGCTCCCTCGTTCCCCCGCTCATCGAAAGCGAACTGTTCGGATATGAGAGAGGAGCATTCACCCGAGCTCTCCGCTCCAAGCAGGGGCTGCTCCAGTCCGCGGATACGGGAACTATCTTCCTCGACGAGGTGGGCGAACTCCCTCTCGAAATGCAGGCGAAGATTCTCCGCTTTCTTCAGGAAAAGGAGGTTCGTCCCGTCGGCAGCAATCAGAAAGTGAAGGTCGACGTACGCATCATGGCCGCCACCAACCGCGATCTTGAGAACGATTACAAGAAGGGAACTTTCCGCAAGGATCTTTTCTTTCGCCTTAACGTCGTCACCATTACCTTGCCCCCGCTCCGCGAACGCCGTTCCGATATCCCGATTCTTGCCAACTGGTTCCTCGAACGCCTCGCGCCGGGTCGCGGGGTCCAGATCTCCGGCAATGCGATGAAAGCCCTACTCGCTTACGACTGGCCCGGCAACGTTCGCGAACTTGAGAACTGCCTCGAACGTGGCGTCGCACTCACCGATCGCCGTATTCTCGATCTGGACGATCTGCCGTCCTCCATCGCACGTGCCGATTTTCAGGACGCGGCAAACTCCTTCGATTCGCAAGAATTCAATGCGCCTGCAACCACCGACCTCGAGGACATCGAACGCGCCACCATCGCCCGCGTCTTTTCCCAAGTCAACGGGGATAAAGCCCGTGCCGGCAAAATGCTCGGCATCAGTCGTGCGACTCTCTATCGCAAGCTCAAGCGCTACAACATCGGCATACGGGAACAAACGTCGGGTCCGACCGCCCTGCAATAGCAACCCCAGGGAGCTAGCCGCCATCTCCCGCCCGCGAGAAATCGCAACTTACGAATTGAGACGATTCGGATGCAGTTGCTTCATTCTGAGACATACTTCCTCGTACTAACAACCAAGACCCGCCTCCCAACCGCAACATATTCGGTTAACTGCCATTGCTTTGTTCGACTTGTTCCATAGTGCATGTCCTTCAAGGGTTAGGCGGTGGCCGTGCATCGGTGATAAAAAATAGGTGTAAGAGATTAGGTAGTAAGAGATAACGGGACAGCCGAAGTCTACTCTTAACTTTTCCTAACCGGGAAAGGCCGGACGCGGCTGCTCAATTCTGGGATCGAGGTTTACCGTGCCCAACCAGGCCAGTGCCACCGCCCGCGCACTCGAGTCCGACTTTGTTAGCCGGCTAGCCAAGTTTTTTCCTGACGCTACTCCGGTGCGAGTTCCAATTCGCTTGAGCCGCGCCAATGAGAATGCTCACGACAATGGAAATGGAAATGGCAATGGCAATGCCAGCACAGGCACTCCCCAGAATGGCTGGCTTGCCTTGCAGGACACCGTCATCGAGTTCAGCACAACCCAGGATGTTTTGTTTGTGGTTGCGCAACCGCTCGAATTTGCCGATCACGTTTTGATCGAAACCAGGGACGGCTCCCTTCGGGCTGAAGCTTCCGTTGTCGCCGTTCAGTATTACGCCGAACGAACCGTGATCGGAGCCCGCTTCCTCAAACCTGTTCCCAATTGGATTGTGAAATCATGACTGCATCTGAGCCTTCGTCCCAACATTCGCCGGAAATGCCGTGGTCTGTGTTCCAGGCTCTCCATCCGATCTACCAGGCCCTGGTCTGCGAATTTGTCATTGAGGTACCCAAGTGTCCATTCGATGCGGACACCGCTCCCGGCGCGATCCAAGGAGCGGCCGCCGAAGCCGAAAAATGGCTCCAGCAGGTGGATGCTGAAATTCAGGTTCATCAATTGCGCCAGTTTCTTCAGACCACGCCTCTGGCCAACGAAGCTGTGCTCCGCGACCTGCTCGTTCATCACTTGCGGAAGCCGGTAAAATCGCCATCCGACCGCGACAAAATCGATTTCCTCCTGGTGCAGTATTTTTCGTTCTGCGCGCCCTCTGGTCTCGACGAGTCCGGCGTCGATCTCGAATATGTCGCCCAGGCGCTCACGCCGGTACTCGGACAGCTGAAATCGCCGGTCGAACTTCCCGTCTGGCTCACTCCACTTGAAACCCTCAGGCAGTCGGCTGCCCGTTGCTGTCGGCTCAGCGACCTTCTGCACAGCGGAACTCTCGAACAGGGGCGCAAACTGAAATCCAACGCAGGAGATGCCTTCTTTGATCCGGCCGCGATGGTCGCCTTTGTTCGTTTTAGCTTCACGATTCGGCGCATCTTCTTCAACCTGATGCATGACGACCTCAACGCCATTCAGGATGGCCTGCGCGAACTGGAACGCCGCGGGATTCACACCATCGACTGCCGGCGCGCGCAGTTTTCCGCCGAGGAACCGACCTCGCGTCTGCGCATGATCTGCCAGTCGTGGAAGGTCATGTTTCACGCTGAATACTCCTCGGGCCAGCCCTTGCGCATGCTGGTCGATCTCCGCGCTGCCGTCGATGATGCGCTCCAGAATGGCGCTCAGGCTACTCCGGTGGGCGCACGTGCTGCCTTCGCTTCTTCTGAAGCGGGCTCGAACGCCAACAAGTAGATAGTCCGGTCAGACCACTGCTGGCAAGCGACCTCTACCCACCGCCTCTGCCGGCCCTCGCAAAAAGTGAACGAGTGTCTCCGCTCCCGCGTTTGCGATAAACTCGACTTCAATAGTGATTATCCCGCCGCCAATTTGCCGGCCGCCGGAGGTGGCAGGTGTCTGGTAGAACGTGTGTCGTCCGATGCGTTGCCTCCGTGGCCCTTCTTTGCTCCGCCTTTCTGTTCAGTCAGTCCAAATCTGAACAGCCGAAGCCGCCGGTTCCCAGCAGTTCCCTGGCGCGCGAATTTCCCGTGACGATGCGGCAAAAGGTGGTCGCCGGTAAAACCCCAGTTGGGACCAAAGTCGAGGCCCAGCTGACCATCGCCACTTTGGTGGATCACAAAGTGATTCCGATGGGCGCCACTTTTTCGGGCGAAGTGATCGAATCGGCCGCAAAGGCGGCGACCGGTCCATCTCGCCTTGCGATCCGCATGAACGAAGTGCGCTGGAAGAACGGGTCAACGCCCACCCAGGTTTACTTGACCGCATGGTATTACCCCATCCGGATGCCAACGGATGAGAACCGCTCGAACGATACTCCGAGTTCCGCAATTGGCAGAAGCTCAACTGGCATCTATAACCCCAACTCGCCCACGGCGCCGCCCTTTCCCGGCGCGGGTGGCCCCGACGCCGGGCCCGCCTCAACCGTTTCGGACATTCGCGTCCTGATGAAGAAGGTCGAGTCCACGCGCGGGAGCGATGGTTCTGTCGTCCTAACTTCATCCCACTTCAACCTCAAATTGGATAAGACAACGACCTATGTGCTCGCCACCGGCGATCTGATGCCCGCAAAATAAACCTTGGACACGAAAACGGGGTCCGACCTCCCCAAAGTGAAAGTCGATGCCCATTACTTAGGTAAGTTTCGCCCGATAGCGATTTGCCTCAGAATGCAATTGTGGAGAAGTATGCGACCGGCAGGTATTGTGCCGAATGCGCACAGAATCCACTTCGGGCGATTCATGGGTAAACTCACCAAGGAACTCGGGCTGCTGGTGTCGCTGTTTCTTATCGCCGCCCTCCTGCAGTTCTTCGCTCAGTCTCTGCCCATGGCGGCCTGCTTCTACTTTCTGCCGACCCTATACTCGGCCTATTATTTCGGACGGCGTCACGCCACTCTCACCGCCTTTGCGTGTGTATTCCTGGTGGTTCTGCTGGACTTTCTGAATAACCTGCTCCCCGCGCATCATGTGGTGGTGCTGCCGCAGGAGCGCATCTTTAATTTCGGAATCTGGGCGGGCGTTCTGGTGGTCACCGGATATGCGATGGGTACTCTTTACGAGCGTGCCCAGGGCATGACCGCCGATATGCGCGAGAGCTTCGGCAGCCTGCTGCTGGTCTTGCAGCACGTCATCACCAACGAAAAACAAAGTACTAAAGAAAGCCAGCGCACCGTGGATGCTTCCGTGAAAATCGCCGAGGCAATGGGCCTCAGCTCCGATCGGATCGAGTTACTGCGCTCCGCCGTCTTGTTGCGCGATCTGAGCGAGCTTGGCATCAGCAATGACACTCTCTACAAGGCGGCGGATGTGACCCATGCCCAGGTAGTGGCAAGTTTTCAAAAGCCACGCAAGCCCGATGCGCGCACCCAGGCTGTAGGAAACTCAGTCCGTCGAGTACTTCCGATCATCGTCGCTGAACAGATTCTGCATGATCAGGGAGCGCGCTCCCTCAACGTTCCGATCGAGGCCCACATTCTGGCGGTTGCTGACACGTATCAGAAACTGACCAGCAATGCCTATGGAAAAGCGCTCTCTCCTCAGCAGGCCGAACAGGAAATCATCGCGGGAGCCGGCGAGAAATTTCACACCGGCGTGGTCGATGCATTCGTCCAGGCGTTCGGCGACCGTGCCCGAGGCGCTGGGGCCTAGAAATCCAGAACATCAGAATAGTAACGCCGAAGAACTAGGTCTCTGACCGCTTGATCC
>JBAQJU010000226.1:0-2839 GCA_049300475.1 Terriglobales bacterium
GCATCATTCACCGCGTTGGCCGCTCCCGAACACTCGATCACGTAATCGACACCCTTGCCGCCGTTAAGCCGGCGGACGGTTGCAACGACATCTTCATCGCGGGCATTGACGACGTAATCGGCGCCAAGCTCGCGGCCGATCGCAAGGCGGTTGTCGCGCGTGCCGGTGAGGATCACCGGCTGGGCGCCCAGCGCCTTCGCCACGGCGACGCCGAGAAGACCGATCGGCCCCGGCCCGGTGACGACGACGCTTTCGCCGGCGACCAGACCGCCGAGCTCGGTCAGCCCGTACATCGCGGTGCCGGCGGTGACGACGAGCGTGGCTTCCTCATCCGACATCGCGTCCGGAATCGGGATGACGGTGTTGATGTTGTTGACCTGATATTCGCAGAAGCCGCCGTCGGTGGTGAAGCCGTTGGCGCGATGGCCCTTGTCGACGTCGCCGTAATTGAGCCCGTAGTTGTGGCACGAGGTGTACATGCCCTCGCGGCAGCGCTTGCACTGGCCGCAGCCGGCGTGGATCTCGACGGTGACGCGCTGGCCGATCGGCAATTCGTCGACGCCGGGACCGAGCGCAACCACCGTGCCCATATATTCGTGGCCGGGCGTGAAATTCTTGTTGAACGGCTTGCCGCCGAGGAACAGCGCCGGCGAGCCGAATTCGATTATCTCAAGGTCGGTGGCGCAAATCGCGACCGCGTCGATGCGGACGAGAACTTCGGCGCGCTTGGGCACCGGCACCGGCTTTTCGGTCAGCTTGAGTTCGTGGGGATCGCCGAGCACCCAGGCTTTCATGGTGTCCGGGATCGGAAAATCCGGGCTCGTTTTCACGCCGGGGCCTTGGTACATCGGTGTTTCCTCTTTGGCCGCGTCCCTTAGGCCGAAATGTTGTGCCTGCCCGGGGCTTATAGTCGGTTTCGCCGGTGAACGAAACCGCCTGTCGCGGACCGGCGCCGCTTGCGGCCCCCAGCGACATCTTGCTACTAAACAGCTGTCGGTCGCTTTCGGGGGCACACCGGACATGGCCGAACTTGATGCTGGTTCGCGCCGGTCGCGAATGACCCAGCCTGTGTGAAAACGCACTGCATTATTTGATTCTCGCGGTATGATTCCTGCGCGATTTGCGGGGGGATTCGATGAAGCGATTTGTTGAGGGCACGGATCGCGGGCAGAGCACGCTGTTTCCGGAGAGCCTGGAAGACTGGATCGGCGAGGACAATCCGGTTCGGGTGATTGACGTTTTTGTCGAGGAACTCGATCTGGCCGGGCTTGGGTTTGGTGGGGTCGATCCCGAGGCGACTGGGCGGCCTTCGTATCATCCGTCGGTGCTGCTGAAGCTTTATATCTACGGCTATCTCAACCGGGTTCAGTCGAGCCGGCGGCTTGAGCGTGAGGCTGGCCACAACGTTGAGGTGATGTGGCTGACGGGCCGGCTTGTCCCCGATCACAAGACGATTGCCGACTTCCGCAAGGACAATGGCACAGCCATTCGCAAAGTGTGCGCGCGCTTTATCGCGCTATGCCGCACGATGGGCCTGCTCACGCAAGCTTGCGTGGCGATTGACGGCAGCAAGTTCAAGGCGGTGAACAACCGCGACAGGAACTTTACGCGCGCCAAGATGGACCGGCGCATGGCGCAGATCGAGGAGAGCGTGGCGCGCTATCTTCAGCAGCTCGACACCGCCGACCGGCAGGAGCCGTCGGAGACGCTCCAAACCAAGACCAGCCGCCTGAAAGAGAAGATCGAGAAGCTGAAGCAGCAGATGCGGCGTCTTGCGGCTCTCAAGGTGGAAATGCTCGCCACACCGGACCAGCAGATCTCGCTGACCGATCCCGATGCCCGCTCGATGGCAACGAGCGGCCGCGGCTCAGGCGTCGTCGGCTACAACGTCCAGATTGCCGTCGAGGCCCAGCATCATCTGATCGTCATGCATGAGGTGACCAACGTCGGGACTGATCGATCGCAGCTCTGCCACGTGGCCAAGGAGACAAAAGCGACGCTGGAAGTGGAGAAGCTCGATGCCGTTGCAGACCGCGGTTACTTCAACAGCGAAGAAATCCAGGCCTGCGAGGAAGCCGGCATCACGGTCACACTGCCAAAGCCGATGACCTCGAACTCAAAGGCAGAAGGGCGCTTCGGCAAGCAGGACTTCCGCTACGTGGCTGAGGAGGACGTTTACGTTTGTCCTGCCGGCGAGAGGCTCGCCTACCACTATACGACCGAGGAGAAAGGATTGGTTCTGCACCGCTACTGGACCAATGCCTGCCAGAACTGCGCCATCAAGCACTGTTGCACTACCGCCAAGGAACGGCGGATCACGCGATGGGAGCATGAGGACATTCTCGAGGCGGTGCAGCGTCGCCTCGATGAGCATCCGGAGAAGATGCGCCAGCGGCGTGAGACGGTCGAGCATCCCTTCGGCACGATTAAGGCCCGGATGGGCGCAACTCACTTCCTGATGAAGACGCTGCCACGGGTAGCCAGCGAGATGGCGCTGCACGTGCTCGCTTACAATCTCACCCGCGTCATGAACATCATGGGTGTCCAGCCGCTCATGGCGGCGATGAGGGCATAGTCGAGCGCGAAAAATGCTCCCACAGCGCCACTCGGCCAAAATCGCCACGCATCGACGCTTCCGGCAAAGCGTTTTTACACAACCAAGATCCTAAGCGGATATCATTGCCTGGATAGACACACCCCACCACCATTCATAAACTCACCTCGAAATCACGGTGGGCCAGGGCGATCTTCACGGCCGGGACGCGCGTCGAGCAAGCGAAAAGCCGCGATCCTCAGAAGACCAGGAGAACGATCGTGAAAACTCGCTATACGGTGACAC
>JBAQJU010000227.1:0-19111 GCA_049300475.1 Terriglobales bacterium
CAGAAATTGCAGTCGCAGTTTATGGGGAACCTGCTGGCAAATCGCTCACATCGGTGCGGTAGGTGAAGGCCCGCCGGAGGAAGTCCGCAGCCCTGCTTTAAGAAAACTCCGATTAAGTACGCCCAAAAGCATAACCCACGGAGTACACGGGGATGCACGGGGGACCGCAGGGACTTGATCAGAGGGTACTCGGGCGTTGTGCTCGAATCATTATTCGTAGTGGTCCCGGTTCTCGGCAAACTCAGTGTTCCGGTGACCGCATCTGAAATGGCAAGCTTGTTTCCTGACTATCCTGAAAAGGTAGGCCGTTCATGAGGATGATCTGGTGGTTACTACTCTCCGGAGTCGCCATGGCGCAGGCCGTCGGGGCCCCGGCTCCGGCGGCGACCGAAGCTTCCAAGGCGGTCCTGACGATTCCTGTTGGAACCAAGGTTCCGCTGTCGTTGAAGCAGGCCATTTCAACCAAGACCGCCAGAGAGGGAGATCCGGTGTATGCGGAGACCGCCTTTCCCTTTGTCGTCGACGAGCGCGTGGCGATTCCTGCGGGTACTTATATCCAGGGAAAGATCATGCACGTACAGCGGGGCGGCCATGTAAAGGGCCGCGCTGAACTGCTGATCCACTTCACCTCGATGATCTACCCGACTGGCTACACGGTAATGCTGGGAGGTTCGGTGGAGAATACACCGGGGGCGGAGAAGACGTCGATGAAGGACTCCGAGGGTACGATTCGCCAGGACAGCGACGCCGGCAGAAAAGCGAAAGAAGCCGCGGGCGCCGCCACTACGGGAGCGGTGATCGGTGCTATCACTGGCGGTGGCAAGGGAGCGGGCATCGGTGCCGGAGTTGGGGGCGTCGCCGGTATGGCCATCGCCATGCTCTCAAGGGGTGCCGATGTGAGGCTGGAGCCAGGAACATCGATCGAGATGGAAATTCAACGGGACGTGACGGTGGACGCGAGCCGCATCAAGTAGGAATGGGTCCGAAGCGGTGGCGAACGCTTCTCCTTCGATCCGTTACTTCAACACAAACATGGCATTCACGTGCGCGGTGATGGTTACGTTCTGCGGGCTGAATTCTTCAGTTGGAGCAGGAGTTGGCGCGGCCATGGCCATCATCCCACGCCGCATCATGGGCGCGAAGATGCGTATGTTCTCAGAGGTATCGACCGACGCATACGAGAGTTCGCCAAGCGTGCGTCCGCTGGCACTGGCCAGCGACTGCGCGGAGGCACGGGCGCGGCGGTAGGCGTCCGCGACTGCTTTCCCTTTGGCTTCTTCGGTGGAGTCCAGGATGTAGCTGAGCGACTGGCTTTCGCCGACGCTGGCATCCGCGAGTTGCTGCGTGATGGGGCCGATCTTGGAGAAATCCTTGAGCTTTAGGCTGACGCTGGTCGTGACCTGGTAGCCAATGATTTTGTGTTTCTGACTCTTCCAGTCGTATTGCGGATTCACGGAAAAGAATCCAATCTGGGCCGCTTTGGGATCAATGCCGTTCGCGCGCAAAACCTGGCGCGTAGCTTCAGCCTGTTTGGCAGCCTGGTCGTAGGCGTCTTTGGCGGTGTCAGCTTGCGCTGAGATGTTGAACTGGATGAGCGCGGTATCGGGAGCGGTCTCGAATTTTCCATCGGCTCCAACGTAAACCGTGTTGGGCACGGCGGTCACGGAAGGAGCCTGCGCCAGCAATGAAGCACTCAAAACAAGGATCCCGCACAAAGCAAGCAAGGTAGTTTTCATCGGATCTCTCCTGAACGCAAGCAACCCTTATACTCCTGTTGTTAGAACGCAGGGAGAGTGCCGATTTGCAGTCGAAATCGTAGGCGGACAGATTGCCCGGCAGGAACGCCAAACGGGAAATCACACTTTCGCGGCGAACGGCTTCGGGGGACCCCCGCTGATGTCCTTCCGCAGATCCTCCCAGATGTTGTCAGGCATTTCGAGAAATACTTTGACAATCTCCGGATCAAACTGGGTTCCCGAACAACGCAGAATTTCCTTGCGCGCCGCCGCATAGGTTTGGGCGGGACGGTAGGGACGATCCGATGTCATGGCGTCGAGTGTGTCCGCGATCGAGAATATGCGTGCGCCCAGCGGAATCTGCTCGCCCTTGAGCGAGCGCGGATAGCCGCTGCCGTCAAAGCATTCCTGATGCGAGTAGACAATTTCCGCCGCCTCGGCCAGAAAGGGAATTTTGCTCAGGACCTTGTAGCCCGAGTAGGCATGTTCGCGCATGACGGCCATTTCATCTTCCGTCAGTTTGCCGGGCTTAAGCAAAATATCGTCTCGAATGGCCATCTTGCCGATATCGTGCAGGAACGCTCCGCGCGCGATCACGCTGATGTCTTCCTTGGGCAGCCCCATTTTGCGCGCAATGGCAATGGTGTAGGCCGTGACTCGCCGGGAGTGCCCCTCGGTTTCGGCATCCTTAAGATCAAGCGCATCGCCCAGGGCTTCCAGCGTAATATCGTAGGACTTCTCCAGGTTGGCGAGCGCCGTCTTCCATTGCTGCGTCCGCGCACTTACCAAAGCTTCGAGGTTGGTGCGGTAGGCATCGTTTTCGCGCTTCAGTCGGCGATGTTCGAGAGCGCGGCGGACCGTGGCCAGCAGTTGTTCCCGCTCGAAGGGTTTCAGCAGGTAATCATAGGCGCCGTTGCGCAGGGCCTGCAGCGCAACCGAAATATCATTCATGGCCGTGACCATGACGAACGGCATATCAGGGAACCGTTCCTTGGAGTGCTCCAATAGAGCAATCCCGTCCATCTCCGCCATCATCAGGTCGGAGAGCACCAAGTCGAATTCGTCGCCGGACTCGAGAATCGAAAGAGCTTCGATTCCGCTGGCGGCCTGGCGCGAGTGAAAATTGGCGCCCTTCAACATGGACGAAACAATCTCGCGGATTGTCTCTTCGTCATCGACTACAAGTATGCGGTCGTATGGCATGGCCCTTAGATTAGAGTTTATCGGATATTTTAGGCCCGGATCATACATTCCGAAAGTAACCAGTTGGACACGCAAGCCGTCGCTCGGGCTGGTTTTTACATTCAAAACGAGGTATTCAGGCGTTTCTGGCTGAGCCCCGCGATGTCTCCCGAGGCGCTGGTTGTGAAGGGCGGTTTGGATTTCAGGCGCTTAAAGCTGTCCTTTAAGGAGTTTTGTCATCTCGGCGATCCGCTTCTCGTTCCGCTGGTACCAGCGCCAATGTCCCTCGCGCTTGGCTTCCACCAGGCCAGCCTTTTGCAGGATTCGCATGTGGTGCGAAACGGTAGGCTGCGCGAGCTTGACCCGCTCTTCAATGTCAGAAGCGCAGAGCCCCGTTTCTTTGCCGATCGAGCATCCGCCTTTTTCTTTCAGCGCGCGCAGAATGCGCCGGCGCGCCGGGTCCGCGATGGCGTGCAGAAAGCTATCCAGATTGGGTGAGGGGTGAGTCATAACTAAGCTTCGAGCTTCGGGTGGCGAGCAAACTGTTTTGTCGCCACTCGCGGCTCGCGGCCCGTAGCTTACTTCTTCACGATCGGGTTATAACCGTCCGCGATCAATCGAGTCCGCATGCCCTCGGCCTCTTTCAGGTCTGCATAGGGCCCGACTTGCACGTGATAGAACTTGTCGGCGGCCGAATTGTTGGCCGTAAACGCCGGGTATTGTTTCCTCTTCAACGCTTCCACCAGCGCCGCAGCGTCTTCCTGACGACTGACGGCGGCCACCTGCACGAAATAACCTCCAGCAACTGCGCTGGGGTTGACGGTAGGCGTAACCGTCTTCGGCGGCTCGGTAGTTGTGCTCGGCACTTGCGCGGCTGACTCTGGAGGCGAAAGCTCGGTGTCCGTGCTCTTCGCGCCCACCGACTTGTAAAAGCTGAAATCGGTGGTTTGGGCCGTTGGCTGAGGAGCATTTTGCTTTGCAGCGGAAGGCCGTACCACGGCTGCCGGAGTTCCCGTGGACGCGTTCACCAGGTTGTTTGCCCCAAGCATGGTGGTTTTCCTGCCCAGTGAGAATCCGATCGAAAAAAATACTGCGCAGACCAGCACAAACGTGAAGAACAGGACCAGCATTCGGCCGGTGCCGAGGGTGATCTCCGTGTCCTGTTGCCCAGTCGGCATGAAAAAATAGGGTACCTCTAGCCCTTGGTCGGCGTGACGGCTGTTTTTGCGCCTGCCAGCAAGTTCTGCATGCCGGAATAGAAATCGATCGGCACGGGGAACACGACCGTGGTATTTTTCTCGACGCCGATTTCGGTCAGCGTCTGCAGATAGCGCAACTGAATGCTGGCCGGTTCGGTGGACAACAGGTGAGCTGCATCCACCAGTCGCTGCGCGGCGGAAAATTCGCCTTCGGCGTGAATGATCTTCGACCGCTTCTCGCGCTCTGCTTCGGCCTGTTTGGCCATGGCGCGCAGCATCGATTCGGGCATGTCGACCTGCTTCACCTCCACATTCGCAACCTTCACGCCCCACGGCGCGGTATGCGTATCGAGGATGCTTTGCAGACGCAAGTTGATTTTGTCGCGGTGCGCCAGCAATTCGTCGAGTTCCTGTTCGCCGAGCACCGACCGCAGCGTGGTCTGCGCAAATTGCGAGGTCTGGTAGACGTAGTTGGAAACTTCAACCACCGCTTTATTGGGATCGATCACGCGCAGAAATATAACGGCATTCACTTTCAGGGTGACGTTGTCGCGTGTGATGATGTCCTGCGGAGGAACTTCCAGCGCTTCCTGCCGCAGCGAGACGCGCACAATGCGGTCGATCGGAGCAAAGACCAGGATGACGCCCGGTCCCTTGGCAGTCCCCATCAGGCGGCCCAGGCGGAAGATCACACCACGCTCATACTCGGCGAGAATCTTGATCGAACTGAGCACGTAGATGATCAGGATGACAACGGCGATAGCAACGACGGGAAACCCGAGATCCGGCATAAGTGCCTCCAGGAAACTTCCTATCAAGAGTATGAGCGGATTGTAGCGCAAGCGAGCCGTTGTCGGCGTGACGACGTGACCGCGAAGTGCTTGTCGAAGATGACGGTGCCCCAGGTTCGCGCCCGCTTTTTGGGCGCTAACCTGGGCGAAGTCAAATCTGGGAGACGGCATCTGGGCCGAGCGCAAACCGGGGCGAACTTAGATTAGGAACTGGAATACTCTAAGAATCTCCTCCGCAGGCATTCCGTTTCCGCTCTCTCGCCGTCCACTCCGATTCGATCCCAACTACTCCAATTTCACGCAGCGCGTAACCCCCGTAGCTGCTCCATTTCCAATCCTCCGGCGTTCGAACCAGCCCGCGCTTTACGGGATTCCGATGCAGATATCGCAGCTTTACAGTGAATTCGCGGTAGTCGCGCACGTTCCGGTCGTAGTAGCGCTTCTCCCAGAAAGAGGACGAGTCTTGGTAATCCGGGTTCGGTTGGCGATTCGAGTTAGGCTGACGGTGCCCCAGGTTCGCGCCCGTTTTTTGGGCGCTAACCTGGGCGGAGGCGGGGCGAAGGGGGCGGGAAAGTTTAGAGAAAGACAATTTCAAGTAGTGAAGAGCCTCGGCTAATGGGGCTTTGGCAGGCTCGCTTAAGAGCAGATGAACGTGCTCCGGCATGACAACATACCCGTAGATGAGGAGGTCGAAGCGGACGCGAGTGCGCTCAAGGCATCGCAGGAATAAATCAAAAATCTCGAGGAATGCGAAATAGGGCTGACGGCGATAGCAACTAAAGGTGACAAAATGGGAACGGCCGGTTTCTTGAAAGCGCCGGAGCCCGCTGGGCATAGGCCAAACTTAAGCTGTGGAGTAGGCACAGTAAAGTCTACTCATGGAGACTGCCCAAGTTAGCCCCTGCCAAGTCTGGCGTCACCCAGGTTAGCGCCCAAAAAACGGGCGCGAACCTGGGGCACCGCGCAGCTTGTGTTTACACTCTTGGTCCGTGAGAAAACCATGTCTGACGGTTATTTCACAGCTTCGAAGCTTGAGCGGGGCACCCTGAAGAGTAGGTTTAGAGGTTTTAGGGTCGGGCCAGCTCCCTGTAGAGGCACCAGGACGCGACGCTTTCTCAACTAACTAGCCTATAATCGACGGCGTGAGCGAAGAGAACACAGAGCCGAAGCGGACCGTAAGAGCGGTTTTGATTCTGACCATGCTCTCGTTCACGCTGGTGGCGTGCTCGCCATCGAAGAGCGATTTGAAAACGCAGTTGCAGAGACACGCAGTGTTCGCTGACCCTGTGGTGTGGTATCTGCCCGGTGCCCCAGGTTCGCGTCCGTTCTTTGGACGCTAACCTGGGCCCCACTGTACTCTGGAGGACATGTCAGACGCGCAACTTCTCGCGCGCCAGCTTTTTTCATCACATTTTTCTCGTACCCTTATCACAGACTTGCTCCCCAATCGGTGCGAAGATACCTCGACAGTGCACCATCGAGAACTGCGCCAGTCCCCAGAGACGAACGCATTTCCGGACGCAAACTTTTCACCGCTATTTGACAACATATGGCCCCGGTCAGCACCCCCGCAAGTGCACGCCAAACAGCAAAATTCAATGCTAAGTCCTATATTTTGAATATGTTGCTTATAACTACCTTACTATCATCGACTTAACTCATTTTGGGGTAGGGGGGGGCACCCCCCACAAATTTCGGAATTCTTACCCGCCCGTTGGCCCGTTGGACATGCAGGGATCCTTCGGCTCCGCATGAACTTCACTTCGTGAAGCCCATGCTCCGCTCAGGATGACAAGTGTGGACGGGTTTTCCCTACGCCATCACCGGTCTCGCTGCCGCTACCGGATCGACTCGCAGCGTGAGTCCATCGACCTGACGAACGATTACGCGTTCTCCGGCGGGAATGTTCAGAGTCGAAACCGCGTCCCAGAGTTCTCCATGGATGAAGACTTTGCCGCTTGGCGACAAGGCCGTTTCGGTGATGCCGATTTCTCCGACCAATCCTTGTTGACCGGTGACCACCTTGTTGCGCCGCGCGCGCACAGCGATTTGCATCAGGAAGGCGGTAATGATGCCCAGCGGAATGGCGACGGCGAGCGCGGTCACTAGGCGGACGCGCATCTCGGGGATGGGGCCATCGACCAGCAAGAGTCCTCCGATTACGAGCAGCGAGATGCCGCCGATCGTCAGCACGCCGTGGGTAGCAAACTTTGCTTCCAGAGCGAAGAGCGCGAACGAGCCGACGATCAGGACCAGCGCGGCGAAGCGGACCGGCAGAAGATTCAGCGCGAAGGCGGCCAGCAGGATGAAGACCACGCCAACCGTGCCGGGAATGACGGCTCCGGGGTGGTTGAATTCGGCGTAAAGCGCAAGCGCGCCAATGGCGAGCAGGATGAACGCGACGTTCGGGTCCATGATGTAGTTCAGGATGCGCTGCTTGAGCGTCATGTGGTAGTCAACGATGGGTTGGCCTGCAAGGTCGAGTGTGACCGTTGTGCCGTCGAAGCGCTTGAAACTTTTCCCGCTGATCTGGCGGAGCAGGTCCTGCTCGTTGGGAGCGACGTATTCAATCAGCTTTTTGTCGAGCGCTTCCTGGTCGGTGAACGACTTGGATTCGCGGACGGCGCTTTCGGCGAGTTCGACGTTGCGGCCTCGCTTGGCGACGACCGAGCGCATGAGAGCGGCGGCATCGTTCTCCATTTTCATTTTCATGATGTCGTCCATTTTTTCGCCGCCCAGGATGACAGGATGAGCCGCGCCCGTGTTCGTTCCCGGAGCCATGGCGGCGACATCGGCCGATTCAAGAATAAAGAAGCCAGCCGACGCGGCCCGGCTTCCGCTGGGCGTGACATAGATGATCACGGGAACGGGGGAAGCGATGATCTTTTCGATAATTTCGCGTGTGGAATCGACGAGGCCGCCGGGCGTGTTGAGTTCGATGAGCACGGCTTGATCGTGATTGGCGGCGGCTTGGGCGAGTCCTCGGCCAATGTATTCGGCAGTGACAGGCTGGATGGCATCGTCGACGACGATCTTCAAGACCTCGGCGGAGCAGGAGGCGACGAGAACAACGGTTGTGAGGAGCGCGAATAGAAAACGGGTCGATTTGCGGGTGAGGCCCGGGACCCGAGACCTGACACCTGCGACCTGACATGTGAGAGCTGAGAGCTGAAAACTGAAAACTGATTTCATGGCTGTGGCAGCGGCTGCGCTTTCTCCGCGAGCTTGGCTGCTAACGTACGTTTAAGATCATGGGCGGCTGGATTCGCCGGGTCCAGTTGGAGGGCCCGGGTAATGTTCGCGGTGGCCGCTTCCATTCGATTCTCTTGCAGATCGAGGCGGGTAAGAACCAGATAAGCATCGGCGGACTCGCGCAGGCGAAGAGACGCCTCAGCTTCGACTCGCGCCTGAGCCGCCTCGCCCCGTGCATCGTAGGCATCGGCCAGAGCGGCGAGCGGCGCAGGACTGGAGGGATCCACGGCGGCGGCATGGCGGAACTCAAACTCCGCTTCGACGATGAATCCGTGGGCGAGGAGTTCTTTGCCGAGTTCAACGTGATAGCGCGCGTGCGCGTGCGAGTCAGAGCGTGCAAATTGCTGCTCGGCCCAGCTCTGCATCTGCGTGGTCATCTGCCGGAAAGCATTCTCCTGGTAGTTGCGATTCAAGCGCTCCGATGGCATTTTGGGCAGTACAGCTGCGGTCCCCGTGCCTGCTACCGGCGCGGTCAGCGAATCGAGCAGCATTCTTGCTTCGGTATCATTGGGCCGACGGTCGAGCGCGAGGCGAAGTTCGCGGGCGGCTTTTGTCTTATCACCAGCCCGGACAAGTGTAACTCCCAGGTTGAAGTGATAGTCGGGATCGCTCGGATCGTTCTGGATCGCACGTTCGAAATCGTCAGCGGCTTTTTTCTGGCCGCGGCGGGCGGCGACCACTCCCAGGTCGTTGTAGACCTCGGCCAGCGGCAGGCGGGCGGCGACGAACTCAAAGGCGGTTTCCGCCTGGTCGAAGTCTCCATGAGCGTAGCTGCTTAAGCCGAGAAAGAAATTCGCTTCACGAGCGACCTTCGAGGTGGGCGGAATCTTTTCGAAAGCAGCCATGGCGGGCTCGTACGAACGTTGACCGAATAGGGCTTTGCCCAGCTCCAGCCAAGCTTCAGAGAACGAGGGGTTAAGACGTACGGCCTCCCGATAGTGCAGTACTTTCTCGTCGGCCGCAGTGGCTTGCATTCCGCGAATAAAATTCTCGAGCGCGTCCAGACGCATGGGCGGAATGCTGGCAATGTAGTGGTCCTGGGGAACCGAGAAGCTAGGGCGGACGAGCCGGAGCACGTCCCAGGCGAGCGCAGATTGTAAATTTCCCAGATCACTCAGTCGCGCGGACTCGGTGACGGAAGGCAAGAGCTTTTGATTGCGCATATCGAGCAACTGGGCCGTCGCCGTCAGATTTGCCCCGTCATAGCGGTAGGAGCCGAGCACGGCATAGTCGACGTCCATCTGTTCTGCGAGACGGTAGACGGTAGCACGCGAGGGATGGACTCCGGCTGGGATGCCCTGACGATCATAGGCGCGCAGGCGCTCCTCGCGAGTGACAACGTAGAGGACAGGAGAATCAAGTTGCCAGCGAAAAGCTGTCGGAAAAGCTTCGCCCAGCCATTCAAGACCGGGTGTGGGGGATGTGTTCTCGAACGGAATAACGACCAGCGTGCGGCCCGACGTAGGGGTTTCTTTTTCTTGCGCTGCCGCGTCGGCGTGAAGTGCAGCGCCGAAGACGAGCGAAAACAGCAATAGGCAAGCGACACGTTTCACGACAATTCGATTATATCGGCAGGAAATAGGGCAGATCACGCGCTCCGCCGGGCTAGGTACTAAATAAGAGATTCGCAAGGTCATCTTCAGCAAGAAACCGGGTTCTTTCCCAGGATTTTGTACTCGTGACTAAAATAACAAGCGTCATCCGCGGAGGAAACCAAGTGGAATCAGACTTTCAGATTTTTGTAGTCTTCTTTCTCGCAGTCAGTGCCGTTAGCTTAGCTGTGATCGCAAAAGGAGTGTTTGCTATTCGTGACGTGATCGCACGGCGCGATACGATCAAAACCTAAGCAAGATGGCGCCACATCACGACGCGCGCTTGGCCGTCGTACCAGTTGGTTCAACGATTCCGCTTCCTTTGCGCTCGGGATCTAAAGTGGATTGGTTCCAGCCCGGCAGCTCGTCGCTGCCGGTAATCAGGCGGGCACCGCGCTCATACGTGAGATAGGCCCAAGCCCAATTGATCATCACGATCAGGCGATTGCGGAATCCAATCAGGAAGAGAATATGAATGAATAGCCAGGCCAGCCAGGCGAAGTAGCCGGAGAGCGCAAACTTGGGGAATTGGGCCACGGCGGCGGCGCGTCCAATGGTGGCCAAGCTGCCCTTATCGTGATAGTGAAAGTCGGCTCGCGGCTGGCTCCGAAGATCGCGCGCAATGGTATTTGCCACCCACTTGCCTTGTTGGATGGCGACCTGTGCGACTCCTGGCAACATCTTGCCATGCTCGTCGGCGAGCGCGGCCAGGTCGCCGATAACGAGCACCTCGCGATGCCCCGGAATGCTGAGATCCGGCTGCACCAGGACGCGTCCGGCGCGGTCAACCGGCACGCCCAACTTCCGGCCGAGCGGCGAGGCGGCAACGCCCGCCGCCCATAAGATGACGGCGGCGGGAATCCTTTCATCTTTGACCCACACCGACCCAGGCTCAATGCGAGTGACCATGTTCGAGGTGCGAACCTCAACTCCCAGGTGGTTCAACTGCTGCTCGGCCTTGTGCGACAGCTCTTCGGAGTAAGTCGGCAGTACGCGCGGCCCTCCCTCGAGCAGAAGGATGCGGCTTTGTTCCGGCTTAATATTGCGGAACTCGTGGGTCATGGCATGATGGGCAATTTCGGCCAGGGTTCCAGCGAGTTCTACACCGGTGGGGCCGCCTCCGACGACGACGAACTGCAGAGGCGTCCCATCCTGACCTTGCCGCTCGGCTAGTTCGAAGGCCAACAACACGCGTCTGCGGATCTCGAGCGCGTCTTCAATCATCTTCAGTCCGGGTGCCAGAGGCTCCCATTCCTCATGGCCAAAATAAGCGTGGGTGGCCCCGGAAGCGATAATCAGATAGTCGTAATCGAGTTCCTGGTAACTGGTGATAAGTTTCTTTTGGTCCAGTTTGAAGTCGATTGCTTCTTCAAGCAAAACTTCAACATTGGAGTGGGCCTTGAGTATCGAGCGGATGGGGGCGGCGATTTCTCCGGGAGACAGGCCGGCGGTCGCGACCTGGTAGAGCAACGGTTGAAAGGTATGGTGGTTTCTCCGGTCGATGACGGTAACTTGGACCGGCAGACGGGCGATCCTCCGCGCGGCGGTTAGGCCCCCAAAACCCGCTCCCACAATGACCACGCGCAATTTCGGTTTATTTCCCATCCGTTATATAGATTCCCGCAGCGAAGATTCAGACGGAAACTTTTGCAGGCCTCGCGACGGGCTCGGGCATCATTCTGCTGGCATCATTTTGCTCATCCGCATACACTTTCACACATTGATGACCCTTTCCCTGGCCGGATTCCGAGCAGCCTTTCGAGAATCAGCGGCGTATTTTCTTCTGCCTTCCGCCCGGGACCTTATTTTTATTCTCATTTTCTGGGCGGTGCTGGCGGGGAGCTTTTCCAACCGCCCGCTTGCCGATCTTGATATCGGATGGCATATCCGAACCGGCGAGCAAATTCTGGCGACCCACACTCTGCCCCGCACCGATACTTACTCGTCCACCATGCAGGGCCAGCGCTGGTTTGCCTGGGAATGGCTGTACGATCTTGTGCTCGGGATTCTGTACCGCGCTTGCGGGCTGAATGGGGTGGTCTGGCTGTGCGCGCTTCTCGCCGCAACGACTTTCACAATCTTGCTTTCGCAACTTCTTAAGCGGGGAACTGGTTTGCCGCTCGCACTGGGGCTAATGCTGCTTGCCGAAGCGGCGGCGACGATTCATTTGTTCGCGCGTCCGCATCTTGTGAGCTGGCTCCTGGTGCTTCTTTGGTTTGTCGCATTAGAGAGATGGGAGCGGGGCGGGAAGGGGAGCGCGAATGGAAGTGCTGAGGGACGTCCGCCGCGATGGTTGCCGTGGTTTTTTCCGGTCTCGACTTTGCTTTGGGTGAATTTGCACGGGGCATGGATTTTCGGCTTCGCGCTCCTGGCAATCTACATCTTGGCCGCATTCGTCGAAGGCCTGCGCGAACAAGATGCGTTCGCGGCGATTCGCGCAGCGCATCGGGCTCGGGCCATGGCATGGGTCTGGGTATGCTCGGCGGTTGCGACCCTTGTGAATCCGTATGGCTGGCGGCTTCATTGGCACATCTACCGCTACTTAAGCGATCGATACCTCATGAACCGGATTGCCGAATTCCGCTCGCCTGATTTTCATGGGTGGGCGCAGCGCTGCTTTGGGCTGATCTTGCTGCTTACGCTGGTGGCGCTGGCGAGTAATGGCCGAAGACTGGGGCTTAGCCATCTTCTGGTCGTCCTCCTCTCCGTGTACGCGGCTCTGTTATCGTCACGCAATCTTCCTGTTTCTTCGATGCTGCTGGTACTCGTCATCGGACCTATGCTCTGGGAACAATTCGCTTCGCTCATGGCCAAGCCCGGCGCCTGGGGATGGATGCGCCGTTGTGCGGGACGAATTGTGGCCTTCTCGGATCGCATGGGCGCGCAGGAGTTAAGGCTGCGCGGCCACATCTGGGCGATTGTCTGTGCGGCCGGGGCGTTGGCGATCTGCCTGCAAGGCGGTTGGCTTGGCTCGCGGCAAGTAATTCAAGCGCGGTTCGATCCAGCGAAAGTGCCGGTAGCGGCGGTTGATTACCTGGAGAAAGAAGCGAGTACGGAGCCGGTATTTTCGATCGATTCCTGGGGAGGCTATCTCATCTACCGCCTTTATCCGCGACGGCAGGTGGTGCTTGACGACCGGCACGACCTTTATGGCTCAGACCGGATTCGCGAAAGTCTGATCCTGCTGCAAGGGGAGCCCGGATGGCGGCAGGTGCTCGAAAAATGGCAGATTCGTACGGTTTTGCTGCCGGCCGGATCGACGCTGGCCAACCTGCTGCCCGAGCTTCCGCAGGAATGGCGGTTGACCTATAACGACAAGGTTGCTGTTGTGTTTGAAAAACGGTCGCGAACAAGGGTGAGACCGGGCCAGGGGACTGGAAGCTGAACTTGCCATTGCTAGATTCCCTGCAACCTGCACGCTTCGGCATCATCAGATGTAGTTGGAATGGCCCGGCGGGGCTCATTTGCTGTAGAGGGGCGTAGCGGCTCGACGAGTTTTGAATCCGGAGAAAACAGAGAATATATGCGGATTGGGACTGCACGCCAATGTCGCGAGGACTCGCCGGTGAACGCACACTGTCTGCCATTTCATCAGATTCCGCATACTACTCCGCTTTTTCTTGACTACCTTTCCTACAGTCCTTCAGTCCAGCGCTTCTACCCGCGGTCGCCGATGTTTTCCGATTGGATCAACGATGAAGCGCGGCGCGTGCAGTACGACCAGGCTCGCCGTGCGAGAGTCAGCGAAATTCTGGAACGGCAAAATCGGGCGTGGGGAGCCTCTGCGGAGACGATGGCCAATGTCGATCGGTTGCGGCGCGGAGCACTGGCGGCCGTTACCGGACAGCAGGTTGGCTTATTTGGCGGGCCGCTGTTTTCGATCTTCAAGGCGTTGACCGCCGTGAAGATGGCGGAGCAGGCCACGGCCGCCGGAGTGGATTGTGTTCCGATCTTCTGGCTGGCGACCGAGGACCACGATCTTGCGGAGGTGAATCATGTGTCGCTCCTCGGGGCACAGGGTTTCCCGGAACAAATCGCGGCCGAAAGCCACGGTGTGCCGGACGCTCCGGTCGGCACGATCAGGTTCGGGCCGGAGATTGATGCCGTGGTTGAGCGTGCCGCGTCTCTTCTGGGAGAGTCTGAAGTTACAACATGGCTGCGGGAGTCATACCGGCAGGGAGAGACGCTGGGCAGCGGGTTTGCCAAGTTATTTGCGCGGCTGTTTGCGGAGTGGGGCGTGATCCTGCTCGATCCGGCCGATAAGGAATTTCATGAGGTCGCGAAACCCTTGTTTCGGGCGGCGATCGAAAAATCGTCAGAACTTGATGAGGCGCTGCTGGCGCGCGGTAAAGCCCTGGAGGCCGCGGGGTATCACCAGCAGGTTAAGGTAACCTCGGCGACCACCTTGCTTTTTGAAGTCAAGAATGGTGCGCGCACGGTGGTGCGGCGCAAGGTGAATGGAGCCGGCACTGAGTTTCTGGGAGGCAAGGACGGCGACGGCAAGCACGGCGACCGAATGTCTCTCCCGCAGTTGCTGGAACGTATTGACGCAGCACCGGAGAATTTCAATCCCAATGTGCTTTTTCGTCCTGTGGTACAGGACTTTCTGCTGCCGACGCTTGCTTATACGGGAGGAGCGGCGGAGGTTGCGTACTTCGCGCAGGTCGCTGTTGTCTATGAAAAGTTGTTGGGACGAATCACGCCGGTGTTGCCGCGCTTCTCGGCAACGTTGCTCGAGCCGAAGGCGGAGCGCATTCTGAATCGCTACCACCTGAGCCTGCCTGATGTGCTGCGCGGCCCGGAAGAAGTGCGTGAGGTGATTGCTGCGCGCTCGCTGCCGCCAGATATGCAAACGCAGTTTTCAGCGGCGCATGCGAATGTGGAACGCTCGATGACTGCCCTTCGCGACGCGATCGGCAAACTGGATTCCACGCTGATTGCAGCGGCCGATCGTGCCAGAACGAGCATGTGGTATCAGGTGAACCGGCTGCAACGCCGCGCGGCGCGGGCTGAACTGCTGCGGAACGAGGTGATCGCCCGGCACGCCGATGCGCTGTCGAATGCGCTATTTCCGCACAGGCAACTCCAGGAGCGCGAAGTGGCGGGCGTGAGCTACGTGGCCCGCTACGGGCTGAGTCTGCTGGAGAATCTGTATGACGCGATGCACACCGGTTGTCATGATCATCAGGTGATCACGGTGCAGTAGGTGTTCTCGACTTTGATTCCAACCTCTAATTCCGTCATCTTATTTGCCGTTCTTTATTTCGTTTCGGCGATCGCCAGATACGTTCCAAGGCCAATCATGACGGCGCCGGTCAGAGTCCGCTGACGCCTGCGGAAACGGGCAGAAGCTCGAATGCGTTCGCCCAGCGGTCCGGCAAGCATGGTCACGATGATGTCGGCGGTGGTGTTGAGCGCCACTGAAATTGTTCCGAGCAGAATGAATTGCACAAACACGTGGCCGTTTCCGCGGTTCACGAATTGCGGAATAAACGAAAGAAAGAACAGAGCTGTTTTCGGATTCAGCACTTCAGTCATGATGCCTTGCCAGAAAGGGCTTTTCCTGCGTTGCAGGCCCGCGAGCGAGATGGGCACATCTCTTCTGGCGTCGAGCATCATTCGAATGCCGAGAAAACACAGATAGGCTGCGCCCAGGTACTTCACCGTGGCAAAGGCGACAGCGGACTTAGCCAGGATGATGGAAATGCCGGCAGCCGCGGCGCACACATGCACCATGCCGCCAAAGAATGTGCCGAGCGCGGAGAGAAAGCCTTCCCGGCGGCCACCGGCAAGAGCGCGCGCGAGGACGTAGAGCATGCCGGGCCCGGGCGCAATCGCCAGCAGAATTGCAGCGCCCAGAAAGATAAGAAAATGAGCAGAGTCGATCATGGTCTGGTGATTATAGTCCGCTGCTTGTAAACGGAGGTTGCGTGCGTGCCTAGCGCTCGCCGCGTTTCGCGTCTGCCAACATGGCTTGCAATTCTGGCAGTGATTCGACGCGCTCCACTCCTTTGTCAGTATAAGCACCGGGGACGTCCATCAGCACGGCTTGCATGCCCGCCTGGATTGCTCCCAGATAGTCCACGGAATACACATCACCGACATAGAGACTCTCTTCGGGCCTGGCATTGAGGGTTTCGAGCGCCCGGCGAAAGATTTCCGGATGCGGCTTTTCATATCCCACCAGGCCTGAGTCAGTGATGCTGAGAAAGCAGTCGGCGATCTCGCAGCGGCGCAACACATCTTCAATTCGGCCATCCGCGTTGGAGATGACGCCGATGCGATAGCGGCTCGCAATCTGTTGCAGTTCGTCCCGCGTGCCGGGAAGGATTTGATCCCAGTTGGCGGAATTGCGGATTTTGCCGACAAGCTGATCGCGGAGAGGATCGTTGTTGAGGCCGATTTCCGCGAATAATTGCGTGTAGTACATCCGCCAGAATCCGTGATCGTGGTTGCCATCGCTGATCATCAAGGAGTCGAATTGATTCTTGATGCGGCGCTCGAGGTCGCGCAGGTGCGCCGGGTCGAGCGCGACTCCGCCTTCCAGCAGCGGCGCATGAATGCGCTCGCGATTCGGGAAGAGCAGGGTATTGCCGACGTCGAAGAAGGTTGTCGTGACTTCAGAATTCATCGCTGGCCAGGCCCCAACGGTTCCAGCGTGAGCCGGTCCGTGGTTTGATTCTCGACTGCCACGCGGGAATATGCCAAGGGAAAATATTGACCGGTGTCCCACAAAGGCATGAGATCGGAGTAGTGAGGGCTGCCGGGTTGACCACTCTGGCCGGGCGTGTTGACCGCCACGGATCGATCCCAATTGCCGGTGTCGAGAATCTCACGATAGCTGGCTCCATCGACCTGATCCAAGGAATCAGCATCGGTGCCGGTGGCATTCACGGTGTACTCATCGCCCGGGCGTGTAAGCGGGCCAAGATCAAACAAGGCCTGCGCTCCCGGTTGCCGGTCGAGGGCATGACGAAAGCGGACGGTGTGGAGCTTTCCCCAGGACCAGGTCGACGCGTCCGGGCCCAAAAGCTTTTCGAGTTCGCGCCGGGCAGATTTCAATGTCTCAGCCAAAAGCCGGTCGCGGCTTGCGGAGGGCTTGTCGCCAAAGAGGTCGTTATCGGGATTCGCGAGAATGCGAAGAACAACGTCGGGCGTCAGATCCTGGTACCGTCCGCTCAGCTTAGGTAGATGGACATCGCGGCCCTTCGAAAAAAGCTGGGCTACGCCCACGGTAATTTGCTGAAGCCAGATTTCATAAAGAGCAGCGTCGGAGGATTGACGAGTCAGCCTGCCATCCCAGTGCAGGAAGCTGCGCAGCGCAGGATCACCTTTCAGCGAGGTCGTCGAGACGAGTTTCTGGAAATCCAGCGCGGGGAGCGAGGTTACATCGTTTTGCAGCGCTTCCATATCGGCGATAGCAAGCTTGTGGCGTGCCTGCTTAGCACCTTCGAGCACGGCGCGAATGCGCGTGATGCGATACGGGGGCGTCCACTCGAAGCCGACGTTGTAGGGGTAGTGCTCGGGAATCATCTTGTGGTTGGCGGTGGCGACGAAGCCTTCTTTTGGATTGAAAAAATGCGGCAACTCGGTGGCGGGGACGAACCCGCTCCACTCGTAGCCGGCTGAACCTTGGGCGGATGAACCTTGAACCGATGAACCTTGAACCGATGAACCGGGAACCGGCAGAAGCCCAGTCCATTTGCGAATGGGAGCCAGTCCAGCGGAGTGCTCGCCGATATTACCTTCCGTGTCGGCATAGACGAGGTTTTCGGACGGAACCTTCCAGCGGGGAATTGCGGCTTCAAACTGCTCCCAGTTCTCGGCCCGATCAATCGCAAGTGACGCAAGATAGCCTGCCGTACCTGGCTCATCGCCAACCCAACGCAAGGCAAGTGCGCGTTTTCCATCCTCCCAGAGAACCGGGCCGTGGCGGGTAAACTTCACATCGATTTCCGAGTCGGGCACGCCTCTCACGCGGAAAACTTCGTGCCGCTTCTCCATGTTTTCCCAACCGGTTTCAGTTTTGTATTGAAGCGGATTGGCGGGGTTGAGTTCTTCGACATAGAGATCCTGCTGATCGAGTCCGAAGATGGTGAAGCCCCAGGCGATGTGTTCATTGTGGCCGAGCGCGACCCCGGGCAATCCCGGCTCGCCCGCTCCGATCACATTCCATCCGGGAGCAACAAGGTGAACCATGTAGCGCAGCGAAGGCAGGCCCATGACGCGATGAGGATCGTTCGCCAGAAGAGGCTTGCCGCTGGCCGTGAGCGAGCCCGAGATGGTCCAGTTGTTGCTTCCCTCACGTGCGCGCGACGGAAATTCGATGCGGTGATCGCTGCCCACAAGATTTTTCAACAATGTTGGTGTCAAGCCGGTCAGATCGAGGCCTGGGGCGGGATCAAGATCTACAGCGGGATCAAAATCAAAGAGCTTTGTAGCCTTTTTGGGGCCGAAATCGGTGAGCGCCTGTGCATGCTCCAACTCACTGAAGGCATTGCCAGTCATGGAAAATGCCGCCATACGATTCAGGCAATCCTCAGGACGCCAATCGTCAGGCCCAAATCCCGCGAGTTGAAACTCAATGGGCAATCCGGGCCCGCCGGGCGCGGTCAGGCTGGCGATGTAGGCGTTGATGCCGTCGGTAAACGCGGTCAGGATCTCGAGCGTGTCGGGAGAGTAGCTCTCATATTCGGCCTTCATGTCTCCCCGATAACGCAAGGCGCGCGCGTTCACATCGCGGGGCAGAGCGGAAGGCCCGAGTATTTCGGCGAGGCGTCCCTCGCCAGCCCGCTTCCAGAGCTCCATTTGAAAAAGCCGGTCCTGGGCGGCGACCACTCCCTGGGCGAAGAACAAGTCGTGCTGGTTGCTGGCGTAGATGTGGGCGACTCCCCAACGATCGCGCAGCACATCAACGTTCGCTTCCAGACCCCTGAGGTGTAGACGGCCCGATACAACTGCCAAAGCCTTCTGCGCCGCGGGGCCGAGATCGGGCTTCGGGCTCGGTTGGGAGAAAAGAGTTGGTGGAGTGAAGAGGCAAAGAGCAATCAGGAGGATCGGCAATTGTGCGCGCTTCATGCGATGCCATTGTAATGCCGAAAGAATAATCACAAAGGCACACCCGCGCAGATCGACGCTGACGGTTGCATGCAAAAACGGTAGTATCGAATTTCTGCATGAATTTTTCGCGACTATTCGGTGCCAGACCTCGAAGCTGTTCATCCATCTTCGTTGGCCTTGGGCAAGCTCACGCGTCCGCTAGCGCGGGACGGGCCTTCCACGCGCTTGCGGTGGGTTTTGTGCCAGCGGTATTCCTGCTGGTCACCACCCGCGAAGAAATCTACAACATTCTCTGGGTC
>JBAQJU010000228.1:0-5681 GCA_049300475.1 Terriglobales bacterium
CCGAAGAAATTCAGCATCGGCCAACTCTCATGGCACGCCGAACAACGCAGCCCATACTTCCTGGCGAAGGCCGGAAGTGCACTGGCAGGCTGACTTACGGCCATAATGAGGAAAGCTAATGCGAAGGCAGCGGCAATGATGGATGTTGCACGCCGCGACTTCTGACAGAGATGAGACTGCGCCCACATACGCATGCTGCACTCCTCAGACACTTTTCAGATTTTGAAAAACCCCAAATTCCACACGACTTATGACGACAAGACCCAGAGAGCGATGAAGGTGAAGAGGGTCTCGCCGCTACTGAGCGCCGGCAAACGCAAAACTTTGCTGGTTGAGTGGTCCAACCACTCAAGCCCGGGGGGCATACTACTACCACGTTCACTAAAAGTGCAATAGGGTCGATCAAAAAAGTTTTACAAAATGTTTACAACCGGTATGGCATGTGCTGCATCGCCGCGCCCAGGGGCAATTCGCAAGTTGACAGCATGCGTTCTCCGTATGAGACTTTGAACTCGGAATCAATGGAGCCGGTCGTGACCAGGGAGCAAGGGTTTTACCGCAAGCGCTTGCGCTGTGCGGGCGCATTGATTCACCTGGTAGCGGTGTCTCTGATCACCGCTCTCTTCCTCACCGCGTTGCTACTTCCGCTGCAGGCTCGCGAAAAAGATACTCTGCAATACGGAGCTGGACTGATCGTCAACATCCCGCTCCCGGTCGAAGAAGTCACACAAGCGGTCGAAGACGTGGCCGGCAACGGTATCATTCGCGGAACCAAGGAATACAACAAGGACGAATATGTGAGCAGGGCGGTCGCGGCCAACTCGACTCCTGTGTTCAGGGCCTGGACCGACCCGGGGAAAGTTTTTTACAAGGTGCGTACGGCGGCGATCAATCCCTGGAATTTCAAAGACAGCGCCGACGTTGGGACTTTAGCCGTGCGCTATGTGGTGCAGCCGCAGGGCAATAAGAATACAGTCTTGCGCATTGATGCGCTCTACGTAGAAGATTTCCGGCATAGCGTTCATCAATCGAACGGTTCGGTAGAGACCAGCGAGTACAAGGACATTCAAGACCACCTCGCCCAGATGGAGCTGTTAAAGAAAGAAACGGCCGAGGCACAAAGAGAAAAACAGGAGCATGAAGCAAGGAAAAACTTCGGCTTGAGCGATAACACCCAAGCCAACGACAATAATACGGAACTGCTCAGCACACCTTCCGCAACAGCCCTGGATAGCTCGACGGAAAGTTCAAGCCGCCCCGACGGATCGGGCGCCATCGGCGCCCCGGAGTCACCGGACCCCAACGAAACACCGGAACAACATCTTGCCAGGCTACGCCACCAGGTCGAGCGACTGGTCAAGCAACCTGGAGCTCCACTGAAGTCGGCTCCCTTCCACACGGCGAGCACGTTGAAATCGCTGAATCCGGGCACGGAAGTCCTGATTGTGATTTTGTCTCCGTACTGGTTCGGGGTTGAAACGCACGATGGAGAGCACGGGTGGATTCGGCGGGACGAGTTGGAGTCGTTGCCATGATCCGGCCTCGGTTGATATCAACGGGCGTGCTGGTACAGGCCGCCATTTGCGCCGCGCTTCTGTCATTCATGGGCGCCACCGTGAACGCCCAGGCAAGACCCTCGGAGCGCACCTTTCGTGAATCGAAACCTGCAGTGGAAAAAGCGCTGAAGCAGTTGCGGCCTTCCATGAGCGGACGCCTGCCGGCGCTGGAAGGCTTTGCTCTGGTGGGCGATCACCCTTTGACGCGCTACCAGCGGGGGTTTTACCAATGCACGGCGCAAGTCAGCGCAACCCCATCGGGTACGCTTGTGGGCTTGAGCGCGAAGGTGACTGCCTGGTATGCGGACGCGAATCCTTCGCGCTCGGGTTATCAGCTCCTCGTTTCGAATGGCCGGCTCGAGTCTGATCTGCTCGACCAGCTATCCGATCAACTCTCCAGCACGGAGGGGAGCGCAGGGCCAAGCTCTTCCGCAACGATTCCGCCGGCTCGCGCAAAGCGAACAGCGTCGGACGAGCCTACCCTGTCGGCGCCGATGCCGAGACCGGCGGAAGCGGGCGGCTCGTTCTTACCGTCAGTGAGCAAGACCTTGCCCGGTTTAACCTCGCCCGGTCAGCAATCGGCGGACTTCAAGCCCGCTCAAAAGGAAACAACCAGCGACGCACAGACCAAGCTCGCCGCGTTAGAGGAAGTGCTGAAAAATCAGGCGCGCCCGAAAAATCTGGTAGCGATAAAAAAGTCGGGAACTCCGGTGCTTGCGTCTCCCAGTTTGACCGGGAAAACTCTATTTCTGGCAAGCGCGCACGATGAGTTTGAAATGCTGGATTTCAATGACGATTGGATCCATGTACGCATTTCCGGCTTGTCGCGGGGCTGGATCTGGCGCACCAGCCTGGAGATGCCGGAGGGAATTTCCGATGTCCCCCTGGTCACCGCGAATTCCGCGCCCACCGTTGCTGACATCTTTCAGGTGAGCCGCGAGGAGAGTGCGCCATTTCCGGGAGATTGGGGGCCGCTTCGCGGGAAGAATGTAAAGATCCTCACGGTGCAGAAAATCCGGGAAAACGACCAGGATGGCGGAGCGCGTGCCAAGCTGGAGTTTGCCAAATCCCTGCTCGATCAAAGCTATGACGCGCTGGCAAAGTCCCAGGATCTGGCGGGACTCGTGCTGATTTTTGATGCAGTCGATGGCGGCATGATCGCGGCGACGCTGCCGACGATTGCGCGGTGGAAGGCAGGCGGGTTAACGGATGCGGCGCTTTGGCATCAGTGTTACTTTGATCCGCCCGAAACCTTCAGCTTATCGAGCGCCAAGGCGGTTCATTAAGTTTCCCGAGGAATTGGTTCTGGCGCGAGCTACAGTGTGAGGTTTTGCGATAAGATTTGGCGGTCGGATTTTGCGATCATCGAGTTTTGACTTGACATTGGACAGATGAAGCGATAGGAATGCTTTCCGTTAGCGTTGTTCGTAATTCGCGTTACTCCGCCGGTGGGGGCGGAGAGAAAAGTAACCAGGTGTGGGGGGCATGGGCAAAACAATTTCTGTTGGCCGGGTGACAGGTCGGCTGCGCGATTATGCGGAACTGACCAAAGCACGTATTACTACGCTCATCGTCCTGACCGCCTGGTGTGGTTACTTTTTTGGCGCGCACCGCGCTGGCGTCTCGTCCTGGTCGATCGGCCTTTTGCATGCCCTGCTGGGCATCGCCCTGGTTTCGAGCGGCACGGCAGCGCTGAATGAAGTGATTGAAGCGAGGGTTGACGCACGCATGCGGCGCACAGCCACGCGACCGTTGCCTTCCGGACGCATGTCGCGGGCACATGCCCTCACAGTAGGACTGGCGCTGACTTTGGGCGGCTCGGCTTACCTCGCCGTCTTTTCAAACCCACTGACGGGATTGCTGGTCTTCTTAACCGCGTTAGTTTATCTGGCCGCCTACACTCCGCTGAAGAAAGTCTCGCCCATGTGCACATTTGTGGGCGCCTTTCCGGGTGCTATGCCGGTGGCTCTGGGCTGGACGGCCGTGCGCGGACGGATCGAGATCGAGACCCTGATTTTGTTCGCAATCATGTTCGTCTGGCAGTTCCCGCATTTTCTCTCGATCGCCTGGCTCTATCGGGAAGACTATGCGGAGGGGGAGATCCGCATGTTGCCGGTCGTGGACTCGAACGGCAAGTCGACCGTGTGGCGCATTCTGGCTTACTCCGCAGCCTTGATTCCGGTCAGCGTTTTACCGGTCGCTCTGGGAATGGCCGGACGCATTTACCTTGTGGGCGCGATCTTGATGGGCGCCATGCTGTTCCGAGTGTCGATGGGAATGGCGCTGACGCAACTTCCGGCGACCGCCGCGGCGTCCAAACCGCCCGCTCGACGCTTGCTTCAGGCAACCATTTTTTACTTGCCCGCCCTGTTCGCTCTGATGATGATCAATGCCGGTCATTAAGCGGCTTTTGTGGCTGAGAGGCTCCCAATAGTCTCTGAACCATTGTCATTTGCAGGAAGACGCCCTTACTAATATCGTTCAACCTAAGGCACTGCGGTGGTGGGACCGCAAGCTCTGGAATCTCCTCCTCCTGAGGCCAGTAATTCTCTTAAAGTGAGGTTTTATGCGGTGGGTTTCGCGTAGCTTGGCGTTCGCGATGATGGTTTGCGCCGCAGGGTTCTGCGCCGCGCAATCGGGCTATCAAGTCATGTCCGTCCAGGATGGTGGAACCATCAAGGGGACCGTGAAGTGGCAAGGAGCATTACCTCATCTGTTTACATCGGAGATCAACAAGGACCCACATATCTGCGATCCGCTCGGCCAGAAGCACCGCGATTTAGAGCGGTTGCTGGTCGCTCCCAATGGGGGCGTGGCCAACACGGTCGTCTATCTCAGGAATATCACGGCGGGAAAGGCGATGGATCTCCCGCTCGAGCGCCGCTTCCTGAATCAAAAAAATTGCCGTTACGAGCCACACATTTTACTGGTGCCGCAACAGGCTATTCTGACGGTCAAGAGCAGCGATCCCGTCTTGCACACGGTGCACATGTCGGGCAGCGCGGACTACAACCTTCCTTTTGTTACTGAGGGGCAGGAGATCAGTCGTCCGATGACCCGCGAGGGCGTAGTCGACCTGCGCTGCAACGCGGGGCACGTTTGGATGAACGGTGAAATGGTGGTTGCGCCGCATCCGTATTACGCAGTGACCGACCGGGAGGGCAATTTCGAACTCACCAATGTGCCGCCCGGCCAGTACGAAATCGCCGCCTGGCACGAAGGGTGGAGAGTGGTGGGAGAGAGCCCGCTGTATGACGTCATGACGCAGGTGCGGGTGAAGCGGCCTATTTTTTCCGATCCCATAGTCTGGAGCAAGACAGTCACGGTTCCGGCGCGCGGCACTGCCGAAGTGCACTTCACGCTCGGGGAACGTACTCCACAGCTGGCACAGGGGCATTGAGCGCTGCGACCCTGCAGGGTTCGATCACCGCGATTGACTGGCCTCGTTCTACAGGCACAAACAAAGTAGAACCTCGTCGATAAGTGCGGACAACCCCGCGCTGCGCGCTTTGCCGCGTGAATAGGGTTCGCTGCCGCGCGTTCGTTGTGACGCAATGGCACCTTGAATGCGGAGAGCTAGGTAGAGAGCCAACGTCGACAGAATTGTGGGAGTGCGACTGCAACTAACTATCCCGGACGCCAAGCTTGACACTCGGCGTCCGGGATATATTCACGTTTACTTACTTTCCTGCAGGACCAAAGACTAAAAGTCGTGGTCTTCCGGCGTGCAGGTGCAGGGCAGTCCGCTCAACAGTGCGTCATAGTAGCAGAGATTCTGCAACAGTGTTTCCTCTGCTTTGCCCAGGTTGGAGTCGGCGAAAGCTGTTTCGGTGATGGCATACGTGTTGGCTTTGACAGCCTGGATGTGCGTCGCAAATCCACGGAGTCCGGCCGTCGGAATAACATTGGTCGGGTCCAGAGACGAGGACGAAATGACCTTGATCACGCCACGAGTCGGCACTTTGCCGGTCAGGGGGTTGGCGGTCAGGTTGGTCTTCACGTCTTCCGAGAGCAAGCCGTCAGGCGTGATCTGGCAAGCGCAGCATTCCGTCAGTTCCTGGCTGTCATCGAACACATAGAAGGCCGCCCACAGGTTGCCCGCTGTGTCGCCATCGTTGATGAAAC
>JBAQJU010000229.1:0-2401 GCA_049300475.1 Terriglobales bacterium
TGATCAATATTGAACAGACTAGTTTGTTTCTTACCGTGTATCGTTTCGCTATCTCGAACTTTCACGAGCGGAGGCGTTCCATGCTCATTAACCAAGACGAACATTGGGATAAGGTCGTCTCCTCAGAATTAGGCACTCAGAACAAACGACCACTTACTGTCGCCCCCGAAACAGCGGGGCGTTCGCCTGAAGGCATCCCAGCCGCAGAAGCGCAGGCTGCGGGTCAATTCCGCTTTCGCATCTTGGTGGTAGACGATCAATATTTAATACGCGAAACCGCTCGGCAGATGTTGGAAAGTGGAGGTTATGAGGTTCTCACGGCGGTGGACGGGCTGGATGGCGTACATGCGCTCAACAAGTCGTTGCCTGACTTGATCATTTCCGACTTGAATATGCCTCGGATGTCGGGGTTTGAATTTCTAGCGGTAGTGCGAGAGCGATTCCCACACATCGCAACCATCGCGGTGAGCGCAGAGTACATCGTCAGCGGAAATCCGTCCGGGGTCTTGGCGGACGCTTTCCTGCAAAAAGGACACTACACCCTCAAGGAGCTTTGCGGCGAAGTGGCGAAGCTTCTATCTGCTTCTCCGATTCGCTCGGAAGGAAAGAAGAGTGAGATCGCTCCGCTCTTCGTGCCAAGAGACGGTGCGGGATATCTAATGATCACATGTCCAACATGCCGGCGTTCCAACAAATTGCAAGCGCCGAGTCTGAACGGCGGGCTACACGAAACGCCTTGCCAGTCCTGCGGCACGCCTGTGAGATTTGAAATCAATCACGAGGTTGAGCCGCTGATGAAGCGCAACCACGCCTGAGACTCCCAGTCTTTCAGTCTTTCTGCTGTACTCAGATCGGCATGGGACCTTTAGCCGCAACCAGCACCTCTAACAGAGTGGCCGTGTTACGAACGCTTAGCGCGATTGTTGTGAGTGGTTCTGACAGGCGGGGATGTCGGTCCGCCAGCGCCTCAAGGCGCGTGCTGACCTTCTGGAGTTGATCAACCTCGTGCAAGATCGCTTGAAAAGGCATGGGTACACCGCTCTCGCTGAAAAACCTTAAGGTGGAAGAACTTCAGATGGACTGGCTTACGGTCAGAAGACCTGAAAGAGGAGAAGGTGGTAACCACCCCGTCGTCACCATAACACGCCAGAAGGCAATTTGCGTGATCAAAATTGACCTGTAGACGCCCCCGGACTTGTGACATCATGAAGATTGTGGGTAAGAAGAAAACCAAGAAACAATCGGCCAAAGCGACCCTCGCCGAAGTCATCAAGGAAATGGCGAAGCCGAGAGTCGCTACTTCTGCAAGGGAGTAGAGTCCCGTTTTTCGGAACGAAGTTCTAGTCGTGTAGCACGATTTGGAGCAGCGAACTGTGAACCTGCAATTCATCGCCAGCCTGATAATCAATGAACCCCAATTTCCTGAACCTATTCATGAAAAAGCTCACCCGCGACCGCGTTGTGCCTATCATCTCTGCGAGGGTCTCCTGACTCATCTTGGGGATTAGAATTTCGTGCTTACCTTCCTTGCCGAAATGAGCCAGCAATAGCAATATCCGAGCCAGTCGTTTTTCACTGGAATTGAAAAGCTGGTCAACCAAATCTTCTTCATAGCGGATGTTCCGTGTCAGCAAATGTGCTACGAACATGTCGGAAAAGGCGTGTTCCCGGTGCAGCACTTCTATCATGGCCTTCTTGTCGATTTTCATCACGGAGCAATCGGTCATTGCGGTTGCGGAGCACAGACGGAGAGGCTGCCCCGTAAGGCAACCTTCTCCGACGAAATCGCCCTTGTTCAGAATGCCGATTGTGGCTTCCTTCCCGACCTGCGACACAACGGTGAGTTTTACCTTTCCTTCCTTGATATAAAAAACAGCATCGGACGAGTCGCCCTGAACGAAGATCGTCTGCTTTTTGGCAAAAGCTTCGATCTTTCTACCGCCGTTGATGGTTGAAAGGAATGTCTTGGGATCAAACTTGCTGAGTTTCTTGGACGCTTCCACCAGTGGCATAATTGACCCCTCTCAAGAATTCCGAATGCGCAGAAGGCAAGTTCCTAGAATGAAGAATAAATAAGTGCGGATGAGGGTGAGAACAACGTCAACTTTGCGGGCAACGCTGCTCCGCACTCGACAAATTAATGATTTCATCCTTAATGTCGAAAGTCAATCCGTCCCATCTTGCTGAGTCTGCTCACCTTCGCGAGTGTTCGGTGGTGGTAGCCGACCTGCTGATCGAACGACTCCTACGGTCTGGGACATTGGAAGTGCCTATGTCCATGACGCTTTCCAAGCTGGTCGCTTTGGCGCGGGTGGGTTGCTGAAGGATCGTAAAGAGAATTTGGCGGATGACCGGAGCTTGACTTGCTGTGTGAGCACCGTTCAAAAAGTAGATGTGGCGC
>JBAQJU010000230.1:0-6481 GCA_049300475.1 Terriglobales bacterium
GTGGGTGGGCACTCTCTCGCTACCCTCATGCGCGCAATGACGTCAAAATATCCTGCCTCGCGGCTTGCCAGGCAGGGGCAAAGCCGCCGAGCAGCCCCATAACAAGGGCAAACACCACAGCCGTAATCAAGACCCTCCATGTCAATTGCAGGCTGAAAACCGTTTCGCTGAACGTCAGCGAGTTGCCGATTCCGGTGGTCATCCCGTTAAAAGGCAGAATCAGAATGATCCCAACGATCGCGCCGAGCAACGAAAGCATCAGCGCCTCGATCACGAACGAGGTCAGGATGCTGGGCTTCGAGAAGCCGATGATGCGCAGCGTCGCGATCTCGCGCGAGCGATAGGCGACCGCTGCGTACATGGTGTTCATGGCGGCAAAGCTCGATCCGATCGCCATAATGATCGCGACCACGGTTCCAATAAACCTGATGGCCCCCCCGGAGCTGGTCTGTTTTTCGTAGTATTCGGTCTCGAGCGTGCCTTCGAGCTTGAGACGCTGATCGTCCGAGACGCGATGGATGAGCGCGTCAGCGGCGACCGGGTCGGTGGCGCGAAGGTAAGCCGAGGCGAATGCACCCTGGCGGTCGAAGTCGACGGCAATCTGATTAACGTCACCCCAGATTTCCGAGTCGTAAGCGGTGCCGCCGGAATCGAACACGCCGACAACTTTCCACTGTCCCTTGGCGAAGTCGAGCGTGTCGCCGACATTGGCCCCGGAAAAACGGTTATGAATGTTACGGCCGACGACAACCTCGCGCTGTCCGGGAGTGAACCAGCGCCCCTCCACCAGCTTCATCCTCGGCTGGCCCTTCGAGTTCTTCTCGTCCAGGCGGAGGTTGAGGCCGGCGGGCATCAACCCGCGCACGGAAACATTCACATCCCCGGTGCCATCTTTACGGGGAAGGACGACGACAACGACCCATTCGCCCGAGGCAAGCGGCTCTCCATGCTCGTCTTTGGCGATGCCGGGCAGAGTTCTGAGCGTGGGAAGAAGATTCGCGTCGAAGCCTCCGGAGAGTTCGGCGGTCGAACCTTTGCGCATGACGAGAACATTGAGCGTGTCACCGCTAGTCGTGAAGGCCTTATCGAGACCGGCGAGCAGCGCCATGAGGAAAACCGCGGTGGTCACCGTAAGCGCAATGCCAAGAGCCGTCATGATGGTGAGGCCCTTGCGCAGCTTGAGGTTGCGGATGTTGTAGCTGATGGGAATCGCCATGGATATGTTCGCCAGTCTTCTTTCAGTCAACCAAGTTCAGTTAACGAAATTCAGTTAAAAGGTTTCCGTTAACCAAGGTAGCGCAGGCCCTCCACAATATCGAGTTTAGCCGCATGATAGGCGGGGAAAACGGCGCTCAACAGTCCAACCATGCCAGCCACAAAGACCGCCAGCGCCACCGTGGAAAATGTCACTTTCATGCCCGACAGGAAGAAACCCATGCCGGGGGCGTGCGCGAGGCCGGAGATCAGGAGGACGGTGAGCAGGCAGCCCAAAACGCCTCCAATCAATGCCACGAGCACGGCCTCGCCCAGGTACAGACGCAGGATCGATTGCCGCGTGAATCCAAGCGTTTTCAGAACCGCCACCTCGCGCGTGCGTTCGCGGATCGACATAGCCATGGTCGTCGCGGAAACCAGCAGCGTGGCAAAAACAACCGCAAAGCAGATACTGAGAATGAATGCTTTCACGTTTCCAATGCTGTTGATGAAGCTCAACTGAAACGCCTTTTCACTCTCGGTCTTGGTGGGCTCGGGAGAATCGTGGAACATGGCATCGACGGCAGAGGCAATCTTGGGAACGTCATCGGAGGAGTCGGCGAGAATGGCGAACATACCTGCGTGGCCCTTGGCGAAGGGAACGGCTTCCTCGACATAAGTCTGATTGTAGTAGAGCGATTCTGTGTCGGCGGGCGCAGTGTAGATCCCGCGAATCGTCAGCTCCAGGTTCATGGGATAGATCGTGCCCTGCAGCGTAAGGCGATCGCCTATTTTCCAGCCATGTTTCTTTGCAAGGTTTACATCGACAATGGCGCCCGCGCGATCACGCTGCCACGCTTCCACTTGATCCGCGGGAATTTTGAAGTCAGTGTAAACCTTGAGGAATTCGTTAGGATCGGTGCCGAACTGCGCGAACATATTCTCCGGCTTTTGATCTTTATAGATGCCGCCAAACCAGTTGTTAGGGGCCACGGCGACCACTCCGGGAATGGCCCGGATCTTTTCGCGATAAAACGCCGGCATGGATTCCGTCAGCGAGACGCGGTGTCGGGTAACCAGGCGATGAGCAGACTCCGCGCTGACCGTGTCAACGTAAAAGGTGTGCCACACCGTCATCATCATCGTGAGCAGTAGAAGCGAAAAGGTGATGCTCAGGACGGTTAGAATGCTCCTGCGCTTGTTGCGGAATGCGCTTTTCGTGACAAAACGGGTTAATGTCATGCCAGCACGAAACCCCCGGAGGCCCCACATTTTGGTGATGAGGATACCTGAGAACAGCACGCCCGATCACGGTATTCTTGAGGATAGAACAGCGGTTGGCGAGCGGACAACTGCATGCGAGCTCTTTTACTCGTTGTTTGTGGGTTAACGAGCTCTGGATAAACCAAACTGGGTGAACGAAACAGCTTATGGATGTCTGTTGTGAAGTTGGTGTTATGCCCAAGTTATGGGGAATATTTCCGACACAATTCGTAGTCTGAGACCGAATGTGAGCCACGAGCAAGCGCTCCGCCATTTCACAGGCGGCGCCAGGGGAATAGCGGTAGGCATTTTACAAGGACGCCCCCGCTCCATAGCGGGGCTGTATATTCCGTATCGTTTGTATCGGGTGCGGATCACGAACGGCGGACGCGAGGAGAGCAGGATCTATGCGCTCGATGCAGTCGAAGGCACGCTCGACTGGTTTGCGTTCCCGGAATTGCCCGCGGAGCGGGAACTGGTGACGATTAATACCAGAAATTTCGTGCCGAGCCGTCTGACGGCGGAGCAAACGACAGAAAAGCTCATCGATAAGGTGCGGCGAGTCTTGTTTTTGCGTGGCTTCGTGCGTCTTCGGGATTTGCGGATGGAAGCCACCGCGGTGGAGGGCGATTTCTATCTCCCGTATTGGATCTGTTTCCGCGGAAACAACGCTGAGGCAAAACTGGAAATTTTAGACGCGCTGCGCCGGCGATCCGAAGGCGCGAAAGTTTGCCGGTTGGTACAGGACTGGTTGCAATCTTCCTCCAAAAATAAATTCGAGAATCGCCTCAGCCACGGTGCCGTGGGTTCTTGATTCGAACCGGCCGGATGTGAGCCGGAGTTGATTTTCAGCCTCCGACGAACCGGTCAAAGGGCTGTATTTCCAAGTACTTTCGTAACTCCCTGGCGAAGGGTAAGTGACGTTATCCTAGATTCGGCTCTCCCCGACGTTCTCAGCCGGAACAATCCCGCGTGCGTGTGTGCGGCTGGACCCCGCGAGGCGACTGCAATGGCAATGATGTTCGGCCGGTTCGAAATCCAGAGCGAAGTCTCGAAATCGGAAACGGCCTCAATTTATAAGGCGCTGGACACCCAGACCAGCCAGGTTGTCGCCCTCAAGACGCAAAGTCTTGCGCCCCTGGGCGACCGGGCAGCGGCCTTCGTGGACACGTTGATCGCCGAAGGGGAGCTCGCGCTCCCGCTCACCAGTCAAAATATCGTCCCCCTCTACGGTGCGGGCGAGATCGATGGACAATTCTGCGCGGCCATGGAATATGTTCAGGGCAACAGCATCGCGTCCATGCTGGCGCGCAACGAAGGCTTCTCGATCTGGGATTTGATGGATATTACGCGCCAGGTCTGCGCGGCCATGGAGCATGCGGCGGCGCGCGGCGTCGTCCACTCGTCGCTCGAGCCCGACAAGATTCTGGTGCAGTGGGATGGATTGGTAAAGGTCCTCGGCTACGGCATCTCCAACATGAGTCTGATCGAGGCCGAATCGGGAAACGGCCTGGGACGGCTCATGCCCTACTGCTCGCCAGAACAGATTCGCGGCGAACCGATGGACAGGCGTTCCAATCAGTTCACGCTGGGGACCATTCTGTACGAGATGGTGGCTGGGCGCAAGGCTTTCGACGCGACGGATCCGGTCGTGCTGGTGGGCCAGATCGAGAATGAAATGCCTGCCGAGGTCATCACGCTGAATCCGAAAATTCAACCCGCAGTGAGCGCACTCATTATGAAGGCGCTGGCCAAGGATCCCGCAGAACGTTATCAGACGGCCCGTGAACTCCTTGTGGATCTGGAGAACTGCAAAGAGAGCGCCGGCAAGAAAATAGGCCCGGAAACAAGGAAGATTGCGGCGCGCGTCAAGTTCGATACCGCCACGCGACAAGCCGTCGCCAAGAAATTTGTGTCGTCGGCGCCGAGCGAGAACACGCCAGCAACGGCCAGGCCGACAGCAGCCACGCTGGCAGCGGAAAGAGCCGCGGTGGCCAGAGCGGCAGCCGCGGCTGTGGGGCGTTCGTCCAGAGGAGAAGCGAGTTCGACTTTCGGTTCGCCGGCCGCTTCGACCGCGGAGTCGGGGCCCGCAGCCAATTCGGGAACGCGCCTGATTGAGATCGACGACGCCCCGAAAGTAAGTGCCCGGGAAAACTTCACGGCGCGTGGCTCGCTTGTATCGCCCTCAACGCCAACCAGCGCGCCAGAACCACATTCTCCGACCTTGACGGCAGATCCGATGATGGCGGACACAGCTCCAAGCCGGCTGGGGACCAGCTTTTCCGACATCGACGAACTGCCTCCGCTGAAGCAACCCGCTTTTGCGCCGCCCCCGCCGCCCCAACCGGAGGAATCCGCCCAGCCTGCTGTCCAGCAGACCAGGAAAGCGGCCAAGCCGAAGGTCCCGCCGCGGGAAGTTGCGGGAAAAGCGATCCGGGAAATTGCCACGCTTCCGCCCCGGCTGGTGCTGTTTTCGATCTTGGCCGCAGTCGTAGTGATCCTGGTGGTAGCCGTTGGGCTGTTTCTGCACGTCCATTCCGAGGATGACGGTTCGGTTCCCGCTCCACGGCCCATCAAAGCCGCAAGCACGCCCGCACCCGCAGCTCGCGCCCCGGGAGCCACGCACGCACAAAAAACCGCCCTGCCGGAGGTGGATTCGGAACCCGCCGTGACGGTTCGACACTTTGAACGGCATCGCGCGAAAAGCCAGCAGTCGCCCGCGCCAGCACCGGAGCCGGCAATCGTCCCGGGCGAGGCGCTGATTGATTCCACTCCCCAGGGCGCGCAATTTCAACTCGACGGAAAAAGCGATTCGTCATGGGTAACGCCATTCGCCGTGATTGGGCTGAGCGCGGGAAAGCACATTGTTTCGGCGAGCAAGTCCGGCTATACAACCGAGATTCGGTCAGTGGATGTTGCGTCCAACGGCAAATCGTCGGTGGTTTTCCATTTGACGCCGATGAATGCGCTGGTAGTGGTGACGAGTTCTCCGGCGGGAGCGGAGATCACCATCGATGGCCGTCCCACGGGTAAAGTATCGCCGGCGCAATTCGCCGTACAAAAGGGAAACCACACGGTACTGCTCAAGAAGCAGGGATTTCTTGATGAGACGACATCGGCCACCCTCGGGCCCGGGCAAAACTTTCAGTATGCACCGGTTCTGAAGACACTGGGTGATACCGAGGCCATCCACACGGTGGGCAGATTCAAGAGGATCTTCGGAGCCGGCGGCGAGAGTACAGCAGGTATGGGCTCGGTAAGCATTCACACCCAGCCGAAAGGGGCGCAAGTGGTAATTAACCAGCGCATCCTGGACAAAATGTCGCCGGTGGACGTAGTGATGGATCCTGGGAACTATGTCGTGGACATCACCTTGACCGGGTTCAAACCCGTCCACAAAGTAGTCAGGGTTGAAAAGGGTGACAAGATCGCCATCGACGAGGTCCTCGAACGGTAGCAGGCGGATCCGCCCCCTGGCATACCACTTATGCCAGAATTGCTGCCAACCGCCATACCACTCTGAAACCAAAGAAAAACTGGACGCCGAGAGTATCCGGCGTCCAGGATGTTCAGGTTTGCTTACTTTCCTGCAAGGCCAACGACTAGAAGTCGTGGTCTTCCGGCGTGCAGGTGCAAGGCAGTCCGCTCAACAGCGCGTCATAGTAGCAGAGATTCTGCAACAGTGTTTCCTCTGCTTTGCCCAGGTTCGAGTCCGCGAACTCGGTTTCGGTGATGGCGTACGTGGCGCCTTTGACAACCTGGATGTGCGTCGCGAAGCCACGGAGTCCGGCCGTCGGAATAACGTTGGTCGGGTCCAGAGACGAGGACGAAATGACCTTGATCACGCCCCGAGTCGGCACTTTGCCGGTCAAGGGGTTGGCGGTCAGGTTGGTCTTTACGTCTTCCGAGAGCAAGCCGTCAGGCGTGATCTGGCAAGCGCAGCATTCCGTCAGTTCCTGGCTGTCATCGAACACATAGAAGGCCGCCCACAGGTTGCCCGCTGTGTCGCCATCGTTGATGAAAC
>JBAQJU010000231.1:0-49572 GCA_049300475.1 Terriglobales bacterium
GTTGCACGCTGACAGAAAGAAGTCATCGGACGATAGACCCTCATGCCTTGAAAATCCCCGCCCCGAAGGGGCGGAATCTACACTAACGGAGAACGTCGCTTCTCCATTTCAGGCTGAACCAAGACAGTGTCAGTAATGCCCGATCCGTTGCAAAACGGTTGGGTTGGTTTTCGTCTTCGGTTGCCAGATTTAGTTGCTGCTGCAGTGGGAAAACTCGGATATGTATTCTGTTCAATTAAAACGATACAGTTAAGAGGCTGTATATCAATTTCACCGATAAAATTTCTTTCCCCTGTTCCGATGGAGGCACAGCAAATTTCTAAATAGGCTTTGTGAGTTCTTTAACAGCACGGCCAGAAAACATGGTCAATGCCGAGTTCGCACATTTCGTGAATGAGTACGACAAGGTTATGACAGAGAATTTTGCAGAGTGTTTCGTTGACCATGGGGTTATTGTGCAGGAAAAACGGAGGACCTAAATGTGCAAAGACCCCTGAGCTTTCCTGAGAATTTCCGTAGCCAAAACCCCAGCACTTTTCAGCAAACCGGGAACTGCTCTTTTGTCCGAGGGCACTCTTTGGAGAGTACCCAGCAGCTCTTTGCGCAGCCGGGCAGGGTTCCCTTGGAATCGCGCTACGCTTTGGGCGGGCGCTGATAAAGATCAGTCACAAAGCGGAATCGACGGATTCTACTTCAGCACCGCTGTAGGAATGGCAGTCCGCCCAACGCAGTAGGAAGGCTCTAAGGTGAATTGCAGAGTTTAAACAGCGCCTGCCGGGGACGCCAAACCTAATCAATGAGTTACCGGGATTTCTCCAGAAACTCGCGGTACAACAACGGTACAACTTGGTTTCGAGCGGATCATGCCGACCACTTTGCTTTGGGCCGCTCGCTTCTGCGGACTCAGGGCTTGGGTGTAGGTGTCCAGCGTCATTTTTGCTGTTGAGTGCCGCAACAACTCCTGCACAACTTTGACATCCTCCCCGTTGCCCTTAAGCAACGTAGAAAATGTGTGGCGAAATGTATGCCACGACATCTTCTTGTTGATTCCCAGTTTCCGAGCTGCGGGTTGAATGTAGTCGCGCATTACCGCGCTCAGCCAGACTGGCTGTTTCCCACGCTTGGCTCCAGCGCGGTTGGCATTGGTGGCCCATACATAATCTGACAGCTTCTTGTATGGCGTTACGTCATACCAGGCCAACAGATCATGAGCTACATACTCGTCAATCGGCATCAGCTTTCTGGATGCCTCAGTTTTGACCGGGCCGACGTGCTGGTCAACGAGCGACCGAGTCACGCTTACATGGAGATTCTTAAAATCGAAATCCTCCCATTTCAATCCGGCCAGTTCGCCACGGCGTAGGCCCGACGGCATGTCGAGAAATACCATGGCCTTCTCCCGAATCCCCAAGACTCCCAGCAACAGATGCATCTCTTCAACTTCGAGAATGTCGGGGATTCGCTCACGCTTCGCAGAAACACGAACACCAGAGCCCTTGCCGGTACCTGCGATCGGATTACGGTCAGTGAACTCCCAACGTATCGCGTGATTGAAAACGCTGCCCATCGCGTCGCGGATTTTTTCTCTCGTGCCACCTGCAAGAAGTTTGCGTTTGCCGAACTTGCTTGTGACAAGCGTTTTAAGCCATAGTTCCACCGCAACGGTTTTGACGGCCCGAAGTTCGAGTTTTCCCCAATGAGGGACCACCCAACGGTTCAGTACCTGCGTCTTCCGGTTGCGGGTCGAATATGCTTTGCCGTCCCGTCCGCAATCAGCAAGTTCATGAAGTTTGTAGTGCTCCACAGCTTCAGTCATTGTGATCGAAGTCAACTCTGTCGGGCCATCGGTGTTGATGTTTAGCCGCAGTCCAGCTAATAAATCCTGCAGCTTCTTGCTGTTTTCGGGATAGTCCTTGACCGGTCCGATGGTCTTCTTGCGCTCACGCGAAATGCCGTCCGCGCCTTTATGCAGCCAGCGAAACTGCCATCTTTCTATCCCATCTTTACGCGAATGCGAGATCATGACGCGTGGAGAACGTAGCAAGCAATACGTGAAGGGCCAGTATTTGCGGTCGTGCGTTCACTTGGTGCCCTTCTTCGGAAACATGGACATCTCGAAGATCACCACGGGCAAAATCGTGGATTATCGAGTTCACAGACACCAACAAGCAATTGCGAAACGCGGCAAGCCGCCGGCACACAGCACCATGCACCACGAAATCGTGACGCTGCGCCAGACTTTGAAGACCGCGCTGTGCCACGGATGGCTCGACCGGCTTCCAGATTTCTCTGAGCCGTACCGGCGATCATCAAAAGTCTCTTACCGGGCATGGTTTTCGCCAGAAGAATACGAGAAACTCTGTGAAGCGACTCGAAAGCGCGCACTAGAGCTGAAGAAAAGGGGCCTGAAATGGCAAGCGGAGCAACTGCATGACTATGTCCTCTTCGCGGGCACTACAGGACTGCGGCCTGATGAGGCAAGGCGCCTTGAGTTCCGCGATGTCGAGATCGTTGACGACGAGCCTTCGGGCGAGACAATTCTTGAGATTGAAGTGCGCGGAAAACGGGGATTCGGACACTGCAAGAGTTTGCCCGATGCAGTGAGTCCATTTGAGCGACTTAGAAGCAGGCTCCGTCCGAAGCGCGTTGACGTGCTCGCCGGCAGCGAAGTGTCCGACAATTCTGATGTCCGGGGGAAGGAGTGGCGCGCGCCCGAACCGACCGACCTCATTTTTCCCAAATGGCAGAGCGAGCTCTTCAAGACCATCACTGAGGAAGAGAATCTTCGGTTCGACAGAGACGGCCGACCACGTACAGCGTACAGTCTACGGCACACGTATATCAGCATGCGGTTGATGGAGGGAGCCAACATCTATCAAATCGCTAAGAACTGTCGCACGAGCGTCGGAATGATCGAGAAATATTACGGGGTGCACGTCAAGAACTCGCTCAACGCCGCTGCCATCAATGTGGTCCGCTCGGGTAAAGACGTGATGGCGGAAGAAGAAGAATACGTGATGGAAGAAGAATGAGCATCCGCGGCTATCGGCCGCTCTCTCGAAATCAGGCTTGCATCTCTCACGGGTACGGGCATCGACGACCCACGATATTAGGTTATTTAATTGCAATCAGCATGATAACCTCATATATTAGGCTAATGTTGCCCCTGTCCTCACTAGGCGAGGAGATCGCCACCAAGCGCAAAACGCTAGGCCTGACGCAGCCCATGCTTGCGAAAAAGTCCAGGGTTGGACTCTCAACGCTTGACGCCCTCGAGAACGGACGGCTGGGCGAACTTGGATATTCCAAGATCACAAATATTCTCACGGCGCTCGGGCTGGAGTTGAAACTTCAGGAAGCAAGCGCAGGCCGGCCGACGCTTGAAGAACTCATGAAAGAAGGACGGGATGATCAAGGTCTGGACAGACACCGCTGAGGCGGGACTGCTCGATCGTCACGGCGAGCGCGGAAGCACATTTGCTTACTCTCACGATGCTCCGCCCACGCGAGCGGTCTCGGTGACGATGCCTTTTAGGCTTGAGTCGTGGAGCGTGCCCTTCGGCCTGCTTCCGGTTTTCGAGATGAACCTGCCCGAAGGCGCACTGCGAGAGCGGCTCCGCCTTGCCTTTGCGAAAGCCACCGGCACCTTCGACGAATTCGACTTGCTGTCCATTGTCGGTCGCTCGCAGATCGGACGCATCCGCTATACCGGCGACAAGGAACACCTGCACGAGGACGTGCCCTTCCAGTCAGTGGACGAGATTCTCGAACGCAGGCGCGGCGGCGACCTCTTCCGCTACCTACTGGAGAAATTCGCGTCCTTCTCCGGGATTAGCGGCGTGCAGCCCAAAATCCTCGTGCGCGACGAAAAGGCTTTCGCCGAGATGGAGCATACGGGACACCGCCTTTCACAAAGCTACAAAGGCGCGACCCACATTGTGAAGATGTGGGAGGCCAATGAATTTCCGCAACTGGCAGCCAACGAGTATTTTTGCCTCACCGTGGCGCGCAAATACGGACTTGACGTGCCCCCTTACCGCCTGGCCGAGGACGGCATGGCGCTGGTCATTGACCGTTTCGACCTGCGCCTAGACGGGACCTATCGCGGAGTTGAGGATTTCTGTGTGCTGAACGGCCGCAGGACCGACGAGAAATATCGCGGCAGCTACGAGACCTCGGTCATGAAGCGATTTGGGCAGTTTGCAAACTCGACGCATGTGGGCGAGGACTTGGAAAAGCTGTTCGCCCTGATTGCCATGAATTGCGCGCTTCGCAACGGCGACGCGCACCTCAAGAACTTTGGGATTGTTTACGACGACGTTCAGGGCGAAGCGAGACTCGCACCCGTCTATGATCTTGTGACGACCTCCGTCTATCTGCCGAAGGACAGCATGGCGCTGACCCTTAACGGCACGACGAAATGGGCGAGCGCGAAGGAACTGCAGCGACTGGGCGAGACGCGGATGGGAGGCACCCCTGCCCGCGTCCGGCAGATACTCGAACGCATAGAAGCTGCGATTGCGGACACCTCAAAAGAAGTGCAGGCCTACATGAAAGCGCACGCGGAATTCATTGAAATAGGCAATCGCATGCTCCAGCAATGGGAACAGGGTGCCGCGCTTTCGCTTAAGGCGGTCTGAACAAACCATCCGTTCTTCTAGGTCAGTTCTGCTACGGCGCGCGCTCATGGGATGGAGCACGCCTGCACCGCCAGACTAAAATGCCTCAATGCGATATCTTTCCATAGCCCTATGCCGATTCAATGCATATTCTGCGATAACAACTCGGGAAGTAAAGAGCATCTCTGGCCGAAATGGATTCATGAACGCAAAGAGTTCGGACCCCTTAACTTTCAACTCGGGGGCTCGGAAAAAAAGGTCATTCCAAATCCGGAAATCACCGTTAAAACGGTTTGTGGCGTCTGTAACAACGGCTGGATGAGTAAACTTGAATCCGAGAATATCCCAAACATCGGCAGTATGTTGCAGGACATCGCGATACCGCTCGACGAAGTGCAGCAAAAGTCAGTGGCGGCATGGTCCATCAAGACAGCAATGGTCAGCGATTCCATGAAAGGCAGGGCGGCTTCAAACCAGTTTTACAGCCGTGATGAGCGTGTGAAAATGCGGATCAGCCACGAAATTCCGCCGCGCACGCTGATATGGGTCGCCAGGATTGGTGGCGCGCACCTAGGCAATTTCGGCACGGATTTTGCCCTCTTCGATCCGCAAAAAGAGCGCATCGGAATGGGTTCAGTCACGACCATCGTGGCGGGTCATTTCGTCACACAGGCTGTCTCTGTGCATGTGGAGAAAGAGAATACCGAGATACCTGAGCTTCCGTGCAAGATTGGCAACTGGAACGACTCACTTGTTCAGATTTGGCCAATACAGAAGCCGACCGAATGGTGGCCGCCGAAGTTCTCCTTCTCGAATGGCGGCCCGCAGGGCATCGCATATCTGATGGACAGGTGGAGAATGGGCGAGGAGGTCAAGAAAGTTGTTCGAGCGCCCCCGAAAGCTTAACCGGCTCTTATGGTTCCTGCGCGGATCGATGTGTACAGTGCACGAAATCACGTTCATGAACTAAAATAATTACTGCCATGAACTAACGCAAAACGCCAATTCACCCGTGTTTATCGGAAAAAATGCGACCTTTACCCCCGATAAGCCGTATACTGTTTCTAGATACAGCACTTCAAGTCCGAAAAAATGAAAATCGTCGCAAAAGTTTTGCGATTTTGATTTGATTTTTCGGAGGAGAAGATGAAGGAACTGGTTGAATTTTCTAAGTCGCTGGCGGAAATGCCGCTGGCGGCGCTCGTGACTCTTATCGTGTTGGGTAGCTTTGCACTTTCAGCGTTCGCAATCTACACGATCGCCAAGATCGCCAAGGGACGCCGAAATGGAAATTAGGGAGTGGGTCCGCCTTCCCTCGAATTGGATTAACGATCGCGGCCTCAGATCTCTTTCGTGGAAAAACGGCGGGAAAGGCGCGGATCACATAGCAGCGCTAATGGCCCTGACCGTCATCGCCCACGCTGCGGATTCGGAGACTGGAGTGGCTCGCGTCACGTACGACCATTTCTGCCAGGCGACCCTCCTGAGCCGTGCCAAAGTTTCCAAGGGTCTCGACGCATTGGAGCATATCGAGGTTATCGAACGTGAACCGGCGGGCGCGCGGAGTACTTATAAACTCGCGAATTACGATGCTGCAGGTGGATGGGCGAAATTTCCCTCCAAGAGCATGTATTCCTCCGGCACAATTGCCGCGTTTACCGACTTTCAGCTACGCAGGGTAGCGGAACTCGACGCACTTAAGCTTTTCTTCCTGCTGGTCGCACGTCGCGACCGGCATATGAACGTTGCGAATATCGGGTACCGGCCTGGTCAGGTCGAAGAGATGCGGCGTTACATTGACGAGATTTTCAATCGATAAATGGCAAACCACACTGATCTCGAAGCGGAGTTTCAGAGGGAACTGCAAGCCTTCGAAAACGACATTGATGAGGTCGTTCAGTGCTTCTACATCTGGCGCACCGTACACGCCGAAGCTCGAAAGAGGAAAAGAATTTACGATCTGCTGAACCGAAATGCGGGCTTCTGGAACGTGGCACTTGGTTCCATCCAGGCTAATTCTCTAATCGCATTGGGGCGAGTCTTCGATCACAGCCACGATTCTCACAACGTGAAGCGTCTGCTCAAGCTCATCGAAAGAAATCCGTCGATCTTCTCCAAAGCAGCATTGCGAAAGCGCAAGGAAAAGGATTTAGCGAATGCCCTCCACTTGGTTGATGACTTCATGGACAGTGTGAAGGAGCCGACTGCCTCAGACTTCAAGTGGCTTGAGGACTTCGTGAAACAGCGACGGAAGGTTTACGGGAAATGCTACAAGCAGATTCGCGACAAGCACTATGCGCACAAACAGCGCGGGGACATCACCGTCTTCGTCGCGCAATCGGATAAGCGCGAACTGGCGAGACTCGTGACCGACCTATTGAGTATTGCATAATATAGTGACATTCCTGAGATATTGTGCTACTCTCCGGTCATGGGAAACCCGGCGGGAGTGCGGCGCGATTTTCAGAAGTTGGAGGAGCGGCGGTTGTTGGGGGCTCGGTTGTTGCGCCAGGGAGTGCATCCGGCCGAAGTCGCCCGGCAGGTGGGAGTGCATCGGCAGTCGGTCAGCCGCTGGGCCGAACAACTAAAGCGTGGCGGCGTCCGGGCCTTGAAGCAGGCGGGGCACGCCGGGCGCAAAGCGCGTTTACGCCCGGAAGATCTACGGCGCATCGAGCGCGGGTTGAAGCGCGGGCCGCAGGCCCTGGGTTACGAAACCAGTTTGTGGACCTCGTGGCGCGTGGCCCACCTGATCGAGCAGGAATGTGGGGTACAGTACCACCCCTCGCAAGCCTGGCGGATTCTGCGGCAGCTGGGATGGAGTTGCCAGCGTCCGGTGGGCCGGGCGCTGGAGCGTGATGAAGACAAGATCCGGCGGTGGAAGCAGCAGCGCTGGCCGGAGATTAAAAAAAAGCCCAAAAAGAGCGGCGAACCATCGTCTTCATCGACGAAAGCGGACTGAGCGAGCGCCCCCACCGTTGCCGTACTTGGGCGCCACGGGGACAAACCCCGGTGCTGCAATATCACTTTAACTGGAAGATGCTGTCGGCGATGGCAGGGGTGACGTGGTGGAACTTCTACTTCCGCTTGTTCCCCGGGGCGATCCGCAGCCCGCAGATCATCGAGTTTCTCGGGCACCTGCTGCGCCATATTCCCGGCAAGCTGCTGATCGTCTGGGACGGACTGCCGGGCCACCGCAGCCGCGCCACCTGGGAGTTCATCCGCCAGCAGCGCGGGCGCTTGTGGGTGGAGTTTCTTCCCGGCTATGCGCCGGAACTGAATCCGGTCGAGTATCTGTGGTCGCACTGGAAACAGCACGAGCTGCCCAACTTCTGCCCGCAGAACTTTGGCCAGTTAAGCCACTACGCCCGCGAGGCCCTGCGCCGGATGCGCAAGCGACCCACGCTCGTGATTGCCTTCTGGCAGCAGGCAGAACTGTTTCCGTTGTAACTATATTATGCAACGCTCAATAAACAACCTCCACGGTGCTATTTGGCACTGGTATCGGAACGGTGTTAAGCCTCAAAATTTGCACCTCAGCAGATCAGCTGGAAAAGACGTAGTGACGAGGACGGAGAAGTTGCTTCGTTCGCTTCCCTGACTAGAGCTTCGTTTCAGTAGAATTTGAGGATGGCAAGTTCTGGTCACTACTTCCACGAGAAGGGACAGCGAGCCGAAGCGATCATCCACGACCTCGCGACGGTGACGTTCCTGACGGACTGGTGCTACCCGAACCCGAAGAAACCGGATGGGAAAGAACTCTGCGATCTGCTGGTTGTATTTGACGACACTGCCATCATCTGGCAAATCAAAGACCTCAAGGTAGACGCGGAGAGCAGATACAAGGAAGCTGAAGTACAGAAGAATCTTCGGCAACTGGGTGGAGCGAGGCGGGCAATGTTCGATCTCAAGCTACCAATTGAGCTTGAGAACCCGCGCCGTGGGAAAGAATTATTCGATCCTGACCAGATTAAGACCGTTCACTTGATCTCTGTATTGATGGGTGAAAGCGAAGAGCCATTCCCGTTCGTTCAATTTCTGAAAGACAAGATGATTCACGTATTCACGCGGGAGTTCGCCGACCTCGCGCTCTCCGAACTGGATACGGTTTCCGACTTCTGCGCGTACTTGGGTGCCAAAGAAGCAATCGATCGCAACAAGTTCATCGTCGTCCAAGGCGGCGAGGAGAATCTGCTCGCATCATATCTGCAAAACCTGCGTAGCTTCTCTTGGATGGACAACCACGGCAGAATTTCAATCGCCAACACCTGCTGGCCTTCGCTCATTTCTAATCCGCAGTTCATAGCGAAGAAAGTTGAGGATGAGATCAGCTATGGGTGGGACGCCGTTATCGATCGCGCTCACGACGGAACCTCTGATGGCTATGAACGATTGGCGAGGGAATTGGCGAGGCCTGACCGTTTCACTCGCCGGGTGATTTCCAAGAGCTTCTATGAAGCCTATAGCGAATACATGGAAGTGCGACCACCGATTTTCCGCCGCTTTACCGCTTTTGGCGATACAACGTATTGCTTCCTTCTCATGGAAGACGGACAGGGACAGCGAGAGAACCGCAAGAGGATGCTTCAAATGATGTGCTTTGTCGCTCGCGGTCTACCGCCTATGAACAACCGAGTTGTCGGCGTCGCGACCGAAGCGGAAAATCGTTCCTACGATTATTGCTTCCGCCATCAGCCGCATTGGTCCGAAACGGATGCGGCCAACAAACTAAAAATTCAGGAAGCAACAGGAATTTTCCTCAATCCACGACGCACTCAAAGTGGCGAAGATGAATATCCAGCCATTCCTACCACGTAACCTCCGATAGCTTATTTCGGGATCAAGTACAGGAGGGTGACCTATAGTGTTTTCTGTCGGTATTCATCCTGCTCGTTGGTGCACCCACTGCACAGTCCTCTCTCTCGACACAATAAGATAAATATGGTACAACGTAATAGGATAAGTACAGTACAACACAATAGTATAACTATAGTGCAACACAATCGAGTGCGAGCACGTAGCCGGAAGGAACCCGGCCATGGCCAAACCCCCTGAAAAACTCGCGCAGTCCCTCGAAATCCTGCGGAACCTCCAGGCCGCGGGAGGGGCTGGGGCGATCCGGGCGCGCGACCTGTCACGCACGCACCGGGAGCGCCTCCTGCGCAACGGCTTCCTTCAGGAAGTCATCAAGGGCTGGTATATCCCGAGCCGCCCAGACGAAGTGAGCGGCGATAGCACGGCCTGGTACGCATCCTTCTGGCGTTTCTGCGCCGCGTATCTCGAAGCGCGTTTCGGCGCGCGCTGGTGCCTTTCTCCGGAGCAATCGCTTTCGCTTCATGCCGGCAATTGGACCGTGCCCGGCCAGATCGCTGCGCGGTCGCCGCGCGCGGGCAACAAGGTTACCAAACTCCCGCATGGCACGTCCCTGCTGGAGCTTCGCATCGCGCTGCCGGGTGTGGCGGATCGGAAGGAAGAGGCCGGGCTGCGGCTTTTCTCGGTGGAATCAGCACTGATCGCGTGCTCCCCCAGCTATTTTTCGAACAACACGACGGATGTCCGCGCGGTGTTGCCGATAATCCGGGATACTTCCGGCCTTCTCCGCCGGCTCCTTGATGGCGGTCACACGGTGATCGCCGGACGTTTGGCCGGAGCCTTCCGCAACGTCGACCGCGACGGCATCGCGGACGATATCGTGAAAGCGATGACGGCGGCCGGTTATGCCGTGCGGGAAAACGATCCCTTCACGGACAAGCCATCCCTGGTCATCGGGGCCCGCGAAACCTCTCCTTACGTAAACAGGCTGCGGTTGCTCTGGCAGAAAATGCGCGAGCCGGTCATCGAACGCTTCCCGAAAGCGCCGGGCGCGCCGCGCAATATCGACTCATACCTCAAGCGCGTCAACGATGCCTACGTCACAGACGCCTATCATTCGCTGTCGATCGAGGGCTACCGGGTCACGCCCGCTCTCATCGAACGCGTCCGCAGCGGCACCTGGAATCCGGAAGCTGAGGAGGGCGATCGCGAACAACGGAACGCCATGGCTGCGCGGGGCTACTGGCAGGCCTTTCAGGCCGTGCAGAAAAGCCTCGGCAAAATTCTGAAGGGCGAAAATCCGGGAGAGGCCGCGGACGCGGACCACGCCACGTGGTACCGGGAGCTGTTCGCGCCGAGCGTCACCGTCGGTCTGCTGAAGCCCGCCGATCTCGCGGGCTATCGCAACGGCCAGGTCTATATTCGCAAGTCGATGCATGTGCCGCTGAACCGGGACGCGGTGAGGGACACCATGCCAGCGTTCTTCGACCTGCTGCGCGAAGAGCCGCATCCGGCTGTCCGCGTGGTGCTCGGGCATTTTATCTTCGTCTACATCCATCCTTATATGGATGGCAACGGCCGCGTCGGGCGCTTCCTGATGAACACGATGATGGCGTCGGGCGGATACCCGTGGACGGTCATTCCGGTAACCGACCGCAATGCCTACGTGAACGCTCTCGAAAAAGCGAGCGTCGCGGAGGACATTGCGCCTTTCGCAGATTTCCTCGGCAGGCTGACGAAAAAACGACTGGCAGGCGAGCCCTTGCCGGCGGTGCCGAAAGTTTCGCTCGCATCGCTGGTTGGAAGGCCTCTCTTCTAATGGTCGCTCACCGAGTCCACCCGTTAGAAAGGATTCGGAAACCATTGTGCGCCTGCGCGCCAGCTTCACGATACAGCGCGATCGTCTTCTGTACCTGCAAACAGGGTAGCTGCGATCAGGATGACATGGGTGAGGACATCCTGGGGTAGCACGGTTGCGAGTGGACGAGCATTCTTGATTTCTTCGGTGGTGGGCGGCGTAAGCTCAATGATGTAGTCCTTCCCCATGTCCTCATTTGAACGGACCAAATTCAGGAACTCGTTTTTCTCCTCGGGAGACGAAAAGGAAAATAGAAGCTCGTAAGCACCGGCGTCAGGATCGCCGAGGAGAGCCAACGATCGCGTGTTCGTGAGATTCGCATATCCGACCAGGTACCCGATGATGTCGGCGGCAAAGAGCCGAGCTTCTGGACTATCGGTGGGCAAGAATTCGACGATGCAGAGCCAGTCCTTTTCATGTTGCCAGTGCGGCTCGAAATCGTCTCTGTGCTTCGTTGCCAAGATCGCCAGATCACCTTTTTCCAGAGTTTTGGTTCAAGACTCGCGGTACAAGAACGGTACAATGGAAGCTCGTTCTTTAGGGTTCTTAGCTGTTCCTTACAGGGCGTTGCGTTGCGACCGCTGCCTTGTAATTACAACGTGATCCAGTCTGTCAGCGCCCTTTCACGGCGGTAACGCGGGTTCAAATCCCGCCGGGGACGCCAAATATTCGAGAAAGTTAGACGCGTCAAGAGCAGCATCGCGATGCAGTTCATACACGGAGCCGTGAATCTGATTGGTGCCGCTGCGAATGATGACATTCATTACGCTGCCGGAATTTTGCCCGCTATCGGCACCGGCGTTGGCGCTGATGTTTACCTGCCCTTGGGAAGTCACGATGTCGCTGATTACCGTGGTGCGAAAGCCCGCTTTACTAACCGTCAACCGAAAGGTGCCGAGCGGCAGCTCCGGGAAATTGAATTCGCCGTTTTGATCGCTGGCAAGCGTCCGCTCCTGGCCGGTGGCGGGGTTTGAAAGTTTGATGGTTGCGCCGGGCACCGCCGGACCCTGAGCATCGCGCACCGTTCCGGTGATTCGACCCGGAAAAAGCTGGGCCGCGGCAAACGAACCACAAAGTGCGCGAACAACGATGCCCGACGTTACGAATCGAATCACGTGAAGGGTCTTCACCTTATCCCCCCAGCCGTTAACCGGCGCATGCTACCCCGTACGCTGCAAGTATGTCACTAGTATTCAGATGGTATGTCCAAAGAACCGGACAGCAAAATCTCCGGACGCCCTATGCGGAGCATTTCAATGTTGGCATTGAGCGCCAATGGGACCCAGGAACGACAGGCCATGACTGAAGTGTTTGTCGTGCTCTGCCTGCAGGCTGTGATAGTTGGAGCTGACCGTATCCTGCGCCTGAAATAACTGAGCGAAACCGAAGTGAGGAGTTCTTACAATGCTCGGCATCTGCCCATAAAGCTGGTTACTGTTCAGGAATTGCGCGACCGGGGCAGGAATGCCAATCAATTCCATTCGGGTGACAACGTCGGGGACGAGTCTTGCGCCAGCGGCTGAGCGTCAGTTTTAATTACGACGTCTCAGCTCTTAAGTGGTTGCCTGATGGGTTGGGTAAAGGCTGGGAGATGGGGGGAATCCTTACCGTGCAAACCGGACAGCCTTTTTCGGTTCTAACTGGCGAAAGCCTCAGCGGAACTGGTTTGGGAAACGACCGGCCGAATGTGGTGGGCGATCCGAACGCCGGACCTCATACGGTTCAGCAGTGGTTCAATACCAGCGCTTTCGTTCCCAACGCTCCTCTCACCTTCGGCGATGCGGGGCGCAACATCGTGATTGGACCCAACTACCGCGACCTCGATTTTTCTCTCATGAAGAACACGCCAGTCGGCGAAAAGGTGAAGGCGCAGTTTCGAGCCGAATGTTTCAATATCGCGAACCATCCAAGTTTTGCCCTCCCCAGCAATATCCTGGCTGCTCCGAATTTTGGCACGCTCTTTCAAACACCTGACGTCGCACAGCACAACGTCGGCCTGGGTTCGGGTGGTCCCCGGCTGATTCAGTTTGCGCTTAAACTTAGTTTCTGATGCCGACTCGCTTGCATTGCCGAAGAAGTCGTTTCGCTTTAACAGCAGTGCTTCTCTGCTCCGCGCTGGCCTCGGTTCAGGCGGCCACCAAGCAGATCGGCAAGGATCTTTATGCTTACATCTCAGAAAACGATGCGAGCGCGAACTCCACGTTCCTGGTTGGGGAGACAGGAATATTAGTCGTAGACACGGGCGTGAATGCCACCGAGGGTGCAAAGCTCTTGAGCGCCATACGGCAGGTTTCAAACTTGCCGGTCCAGTACGTCGTCAATACTCATTACCATCCCGATCACCAGGGAGGAAACTCGGTAGTTGGGGCAGGGGCGGTGGTGATCAGTACCGATTACACCCGCGAACAGACGCTCGCCCTGATGAAGGCTCCGGGCATGGGGGGCTTTCACTTCCGCCCAGCGGATCTGACTTTCCAGCATCGAATCCGGCTCCACGTTGATAGTTATTTGGTAGAGATTTATTTTCCCGGCAAGGCTCACACTTCCGGCGATGCCCTCGTTTATTTTCCGGAGCAGCACGCGATCGCGACGGGCGATCTTTTCCTAAATAACTCCTGCCCTGCGATGGATGAGGGCAGCGCCGAAAACTGGATTCATGCGCTTGACCAGGTTCTCGATTTGCCGATTGAGAAGGCGATTCCCGGACACTTTGATGTGGGCACGAGATCGGACGTGCGGCGGTTCCGCGATTATCTCAACGACCTCTACGGACAGGTACGCGCCCTGAAAAAGAAGGGCGAAACGGTCGAGCAGGTCCGCCGAGATGTTCACATGGAAAAGTATTCCGATTTTCGCCAATATTCCAAATACGAGGCGACGTTTTCTGACAACGCCGCCACGATCTATGGCCAACTGGCATCGAGGTAGTTGCGGATCGCGCCAAGGTGAATCGAGCCAGACAATCCAACTCCTTATTAGCGCTTTACCGCTCGGGCAGGCCCGCGAAACCCTGCCCGAACTCGAACGTGGGGCGTCAGAGCCCTTGGGCGTTATACGCGGGCGCAGTCTGCAGTGGAAACAAACCGGACTTAAGCAGCACCATCACCAGAGTGAAATCTCCGGTCAGTTCACAGGCGGCTACAATAACGACGAGCCAGGTCGCCTGCACGTGGTTCTGGACAATCGAGAGCAGCAGCGTCGCAAATAATCCAACCAGCAGAACCAAGCCAAAAAAAACGCGCGCGTAGGGCCCGCTAAGTAACTGGCAAAGAGTCGCTCGCGCCGCGGACAACGAACGGTTCATGCGCGCCAGATAACCTGCGAGCAGTATAAAATTCGCAATCAGCAGGCCGTGTTCGAGGTTGGAAAGAAAGCCTGGGGTTACCTCTCCCCGGAGTTCGTGAATGGTCAGCAACAACGTGGTTCCACCCAGGGTCGCATACATCAGGAGCAACAGCGGGAGCAGGCGCGTCCGCCAGAAAGCGACTCCGAGAGAAGAGTTCATCACGAAACCGTCATAGAACATGATGATGACCGCCGACAGAATGGCGACCACTGTGGCCGCGCCGTTGAGCCAACTGGACAGTTGCCATGCGGGCCCCAGGACGCGAGGTAAGAGCAGAATCAGGCCACTCACCGCGAACAGTCCCATGGCCCAGATGCCACGCGCGATCCAGGAGCGGTCGGGACGCATCGCTGCCCGCCAGAAACGCTCTGGGCGTCCGAGAAAAAGCAAGTGCGCCGTGTTCTTGCCGACGACTACGATCAGGTAGCCGACCAGTATTCCGGCGGTGTAATCGGTCAGCAACGCCAGAACAAACAATCCCGCGCCCAGGCCGCCGAGGAAAAAAGCGGTGCCGATCAGCCAGTTCCAGAACGTTTGGCGGTAGTACCCGAACGCGAAACGGTGGCTCGCGATTCCAACACTCTGTGTCGTCACTTTCCCCCCCTGCTTTCTGCGCTGGATCTTACTATTCGTCCAGGTAGAACACGTTGGGCCTGGTGTTGTACTCGGGCGATAAAGTCCAGCCCTTCCGATCTTTGATAAGGAGCTGCAGCTTGCCGTTTGGATCCTCCACATCTCCAAAGATGCGGGCATCGGTGGGGCAAGTCAGGACGCACGCCGGATCCAAACCCTGGTCCACGCGAGGTGCGCACAGCGTGCACTTGATATTGGTGCCTTCTTCAAAGTCCATAAACTTGATCGCTTCATACGGCGATAAGCCGTCGGTGCCATACCCCTGCTTGAGCAGGCCCTTCGCGATAAAATGACGGTTCATATACGGACAAGCCACGTTGCAAGCGCGACAACCGATGCACTTTTCTTTATCCACCATGACAATCCCATCAGGACGGATGTAGGTGGCGCCCGTGGGACAGGCTTCCGAACAGGGGGCGTCGGAGCAATGATTGCAAAGCACAGGCAGGAAGGTTCGCTTGGTTGCGGGGTAGATTCCCACTTCGCGCGTCACCACTCGGGCAAGGTGCACTCCCTCGGGTGTACCGTTTTCCTGCTTGCATGCCAGCGTGCATGCGTTGCACCCGATGCACCTCTTCAGGTCAATCACCATTCCGTATCTCGACATATGCGCTCCGCTCAGCCCCCGTGCAGGTGGCGAAGGATGGCCATAGTGACGACCTCCTCGCCTCCCTGAAGCCGCCTGTTCAATTGCTCCGCCTTCAAGCTCAGGCCATCTACGATCACCGCAAAATCGCCGCGCAACTTGCCGTCGCACACCAGGTTGTCATAGAGAGTGCGTCCGTCCACGGTGGGTAACTGGCGAAGGAGGTCGGCGATGGTGGCATTCTCGAACTCAACTGTTTGCCGGCTGAACCCGAGCATCTTGCGCGTCGTCCCCAGTGCGGCAATTTTTGCGCGCGCCATCCCGCCCCCTTAGGCTCGAACCCGTTCCAGCCGCACTCGCGCCGTCGATTCCAATCCTCCCGTGGCGCTGTCGGTATAACGCATCGATCCCGTCAGCAACCGGTTGAAGTGCGTCCCGCGTTCCTTCGCCCGGTCGTTGGTGACGATATACCGCGTCAGAGTGTTGCTGACCCCGAACACCTGTGGATGAATGCCCTCGATTACTTGCGCATGTCCCTCGATACTTCCTGCTGGGGAAGTCAGGCGGATGCGGTCTCCGGTTTTCAGTCCCAGCTTCCTGGCAGTGAGAGAGTTAATCAGCACGCCGCCGTGGATGGCGTCTTTTTCGCTCACTTCCGAGAGCCATGGCATCACCATGGTGTCGGCGAAAGTGTGCAGGCTCTCCTTGAAGGTGATCGCGAAGTATTCGTACCCGGCTTTCTCGTCTTCGATTACCTGCGAATTTTTCCAAAATGGCAACGGCTGGTAGTTATCGACTGGCCAGTCTGTGAGCCCCACCTCGGTAAACTTGCGCCGCATGTCGTCTCCGGTGCGCTGGATGAACTCAAAATAAAACGGGATTCGCAGGTTGCCGTAGGGCATGTAGGTTTCTTCCGGAGTACGGTAGCGCACCGCGTGCCCGTGTTTCTTGAACCAGTCCAGTCCCTTGTCGTCCCCATAGACGCTGCGCGCATACTGATCCCAGAACTCCTCGGTGCTGTAACGCTTTTCGGGATCGAGCAGATATTTCGGCTGCGCGGTATAGCCGCAAACCATATTCAGGACGTCGTTCCAGTCATCGCGAAACCCGATGCGCTCCGCCAGTTCGGTCAGTATGTCGTAGGCATCGCGGGTATCGCCCACCGGTTTGACGACCGGCTGCCGCAAGGAGTGGCCGGTGACAGCGGGCGGCTCCAGGCAATTGAGCAAATAAGACTCCAGAAAAGTGTGGGCTGGCAGGAATACATCCGCCCATTGCGTCGACTCGGTGTGCTGGATGTCGATGGCGACGACGAACTTCATTTTCGCCATGATCTTCTCGACCTTGTCGGTTTCGGGCAGATTCCACAATGGATTCGAGTGGTAGAGGAGTACGGCTTCGGGCTCGTAATTCAGGCCGAATTTCTTTGGATCGAGCAGCGTTTCGGTGTTGAGCTGTCCGGCGTCGAACCCAATCGGGAACCATTCCATCAGATGGGTGGAGTCGGGGGGATACTTGAATGCGGGCGCGGGATGCAACTGATGCGGCTCCGGCTTCAACATGCCGTCTTCACCCGGATGCACGAAGAAGCCCCGATGATCCAGCGGCACGCCGAGGTGACCGCCCGGGATATCGATGTTGCCCACCAGCATATTGATCATCTTGAACGTCAGATTGTCGAACAAGCCGTTGGCATGCGACTGCGAGCCGCGGTAATAGTTCAAGGCTGCCGGCCGGAATGGATATGTCTTTCCCTGGATTTCGATGGTCGCGCCGATCTGTGCGGCCTCCACAAATTCCTTTGCGATGCGCCGGATCGTTTGGGCCGGAACCGTGCATACTTCGGACATCCGCTCGGGAGTGTGATCGGCCAAAAGGTCCGTCCACACCTGGAAACCAGTGCGGACGCGTTCGCCGTCCACGGTGAAAGATCCTTCCAGCGCCATATCTTCGGCCGCGACTTCATCCCACGGGCGTGCGGTTCCCAGTTTCAGATCCCATGCCAGCGCCTTGCCGTCCGCGGAGCGCAGATGGTAGCCATCATTTTTCACAAGGTACGGAGCGTTGGTGCGATCGCGCAAGAATTCCCGGTCGTAGCGTTTCAGTTCATGGATCAACACGTGGGCCATGCCCAACACAAAGGCCCGATCCGTACCCGGCAGGGTAGGAATCCACTCATCGGCTTTCGCCGATGCTATCGAGCAGCGCGGATCGAGGCTTACGACCCTCATGCCGCGCATGCGCGCGTCGGCCATCCGCTTGGCGCTGCCGGAAAGATGTAGATGCGAGGAAAACCCATCGCCGGAACCGATCTGAATCCAGTAGTTGCAGAGATCGTAGTCGTTGATGGCGGCGAACGATCCATCGACGCTGCCGTTCACCGGATGGTAGGAACCACCACAGTAATTGCCTAAAGATGTGAAGAAGTTGGGCGAGCCGAACGCTGCCGGCCAGCCCCAAAGAAGAATCCGCTGAAAATCGCCGATGGCGCAGAGCAGTTTTCGCGGATCATCGGCCCGCACCTTGCCCAGTTCACGGGCGGTAATGCTGTAGGCTTCGTCCCAGGAGATCTCCACCCATTTCGGATCGATGCCGGGTCCCTTCTCCGGATTGGTCCGCTTCATGGGCTTGAGCACGCGCGTGGGATCGTACAATCGCGCCAGCCCGGCATTGCCCTTGGGGCACAGCTTGCCTAAATTGTCGGGATTAGTCGGATCGCCCTCGATCTTGAGCGCGACGCCGTCACGAACCTGCACCAGGATGCCGCAGCCATGCAGGCACATGCCGCAGGTGCTTGGTATCCAACTGGATTCAGCCGGGACCGATTGAGCCACTCCCATGGGACCTCCACATCGATCTGGGTTCCTAGTTTCTGCGGAAGATCACATCGGGTCAGTGACATTGATCACGTACCCGTGTGACCTGTTCTTAGCCCCACGCGTACGGTTCGGGGCTGATTTCGGACCGCTATTTCGGCAATGCGCAAGTCCGGTGGAATTTTCCGAAACTGACAGCCGTCGATGGCCAGGCCCTTGCCAATACGAGAGTTTCCACCTTCGATCAGGATCCCGAGACCCAGGCGAAGGGCAAGAAACCGAATTGCTTCCTGTTTGCCGACCATCCGAAGCGGCCCCGAGTAGTCTTACTACAAGTGCGTTTCGTCGGTACTGATCGATCCCACAATCGCTACTTTGATGGTGACATTCCTCAATTCGCCAATGGCTGCTTGAAATTTCTGGGGATTTCCTGAAATCTGTCGAATGGGCCGCATCTCATCCGTCATACATGCAGGAGCGCAAAGGCGCTCACAATTGTTCTAAAGGAGAAAAGGTGATGCAATTCGCCTTGCTGATCTTCGAATCACCAGAAGCTTTTGCGGCACGGAATGCGGACGAAAATGATCCCTACCTCGGTGCGTGGCGGGCCTACTACCAAGCGCTCGTCGAGGCCGACATCTACGTCGGTGGCAATCCACTGCAACCCCCGGAGACCGGGACCACGGTGCGACTGAAGGATGGAAAGCGGCGTGTACAGGATGGCCCCTTCGCGGATGCCAAGGAGCAACTGGGGGGATTCACAATCCTGGAGCTTCCCTCGCTTGACGAGGCGCTCGAATGGGCAGCGCGCTGCCCGGCGGCCTCGATCGGCGCCGTGGAGGTCCGACCCGTATCACCTGAATACCTGCGACGGGTCACCGGATGAATGAACAAAGATGAGTGCAAGCGAACAAGAGAGCACTCACCGCAGCACTCACGGCACTATCGAACGCGTGGCTCGCGAGTCCTACGGTCGCCTGGTTGCATACCTTTCCTCGCACACGCACGACGTGGGGAGCGCGGAGGATGCCCTCAGTAATGCACTCGTAGCGGCACTCGAAACTTGGCCGCGAGATGGTGTGCCACAAAGTCCAGAGGCGTGGCTGCTGACGGCGGCGCGCCGCTCTTTCATCGATCTTGTGCGTCATCGGCAAGTAGCCGAGGCCAGCGAGCCGACGCTCGCGCTCCTCAGAGAGGAATCCAGGGACATGATTTTGTTGCCGGAATTTCCAGATGAACGATTGAAACTGCTGTTCGTGTGCGCCCATCCGGCAATTGATCCGGGGATGCACACGCCGCTCATGCTCCAGACCGTTCTCGGCCTGGATGCGGCGCGCATTGCGCACGCGTTCCTGATTTCGCCCGCCACGATGGGGCAGCGCCTGGTGCGTGCCAAGACGAAGATCCGCGACTCGGGTATTCGGTTTGAAATCCCGCAGGGGCCTGAATTGCCGCAACGGCTGGATGCGGTGCTGGAAGCAATTTATGCTGCCTTCGGGATCGGCTGGAATGACATGGCCGGTGTCGACCAACGCGGACGCGATCTCGCGGAGGAGGCGATCTGGCTTGCACGAGTGCTTCTGCAGTTGATGCCGCAGGAAGCAGAGGTTCACGGGTTGCTGGCCCTGATGCTCCACTGCGAAGCCCGTCGGGCGGCGCGGCGCGGACCCGACGGCAGGTACGTGCCTCTCTCGGAGCAGGATTGCCGGAAGTGGTCTTTGCCGTTAATCAAAGAGGCGGAACGGCATCTCGGCGAAGCGTCGAGTCGCGGCCGCGCCGGCCGCTTTCAACTCGAAGCTGCGATCCAGTCGGTACATGCCGGTCGGGCGCGGAGCGGCGGGATTCACTGGAACGCGATCATGATGTTCTATGAACAGCTGATGCGGATATCGCCGACGCTCGGCACGCGAACTGGATACGCCGCGGCCGTAGCCGAAGCGAAGGGAGCCGAAGCCGGACTGGCAGCGTTGGATGGGATCAACCCGGACGAGATCCCCGCCTATCAGCCGTACTGGGCGGTTCGCGCTCACGTGTTGCAAAGGCTAGGGAAAGCACCTGAAGCCCTGAGTGCCTTCGACCGGGCGATTGGTCTGACCGAGGACCCGGCAGTGAGACAGTTTCTGCTCCAAAGGCGGGGGTAAGATTTTTTATTTCCCCGGTCGAAATAGCCCCACCCGACCCGTCATCCCTATAGAGGCGGCTTAACGGTCAAGTTGGCCACCGAGGAGGCAACCGATGTGCCCATTCTGTTTGGCAACCATGGGAGTAGTCGTCGCCGGGGCGGTTTCTACCGGCGGTCTAGCAGCATTGGCTGTGAAAGTTTCTCGCAAAAAGAACGCAGCAAGAGAAATCGTCTCAAATCTGAATAACAATCTGAATAACGAGGAGCAATGAAAATGTCGACGATCAAAGAGAACGACAAGCAACACGGGAAAGAGCATTCCGTGATCAACACGCGCCCGATCGTATCGCAGCAGGAGTGGGAGGCTGCCCGCCAGCAGCTCCTCATAAAGGAGAAGGCCTTGACCCGCTCCCGTGACGCGCTGGCCGCCGAGCGCCGGCGAATGCCTTGGATGGCGGTGGAAAAGAAGTACGAATTCGACGGACCCCTGGGCAAGGTTAGCCTGCTCGATTTGTTCGAGGGCCGCCCTCAGCTGATTCTGTATCGCGCCTTCTTCGAGCCCGGGGTGTTCGGCTGGCCCGAGCACGCCTGCCGTGGCTGCTCGCTGGGTGCGGATCAGGTCGCGCACCTGGCCCATCTGAACGCCCGGGACACTACGCTCGCCTACGCATCACCCGCGCCGCAGGCGGACATCGCGCGCCTGAAGGCGCGGATGGGCTGGGAGATGCCGTGGTACACCATCACCGACAGCTTCGACAAAGACTTCGGCGTCGATCAATGGCACGGCCACAATGTATTCTTCCGCGACGGCGAGCGGGTGTTCCGCACATACTTCATCAACAACCGCGGCGACGAGGCCATGGGGACGACATGGAGCTACCTCGACCTGACGCCGCTCGGCCGCCAGGAGACTTGGGAGGACTCGCCAGAGGGTTACCCCCAGACCCCGCCGTACAAATGGTGGAACTGGCACGACAACTACGACGCCGAGGCCTCGCCTGACTCGAAGTGGGTCGATATCATCACCGATCCGCAAGGAGCCGCTTCCCGAAGGCGCGACGAAGAGGCGAAAGCGAGCTAACTAGGGAGCTAACAAAAGGCGGCGGGCGTCCACTCCGCCGCCGGTACGGCGATTTCATGGGCTGGGAAATGCCTTGGTACTCGGCCCAGGACTCGCTCGACCATGCGGCACAGGCCACTAAAGGCTTTGCGGCCAGTCTTGACGTATAGGATCTCCAGTCTCGCCTTGTGCACAACTTGCCGCAACGTGCTCAAATGTTTCAAAGTGACCCTGTCTGGGACGCCCAACCTTAATCAGGCATTTTGCGGCAACTCCCTTTGGAGAGTACATATAGGGGTGACATTCGGCGAATGCCCCGTCGAGCCGACCAACCTTCCTTCAAGGGTTCCGAGGAAACTCTGATTCGGTGTCGATGAAAAGCGTGAACCACAGAGGGCACAGTGATGCACGGAGATCCCAGGCTCTCAATCAGAGCTTGCCGGGGGTTCAGAGCTTCCGCAAGAGCGCCTGCAGAGTGTCCAGCGCCAGAACGCCTGCGTGGCTGGACGCTTCCGGCACTCCACCGACTTTTCGCAGCAGGTCTTCCCTTCTGATCGCACGCGCGGCCTCTACGCTTAGGCCTTTTGCCAGCTCCGTGATCGCCGACGCACACGCCATGGACGGCACGCAACCCTTCGCGCGAAATCGGATATCGGCAATGCGATTCCCGTCCAGCTTCAGAGTGAGTTCCAGAACATCGCCGCATACCGGATTCTCCAAGCGCGCGGTCGCGTCGGGCTCTCCAATCCCGCCAGCATTTCGGGGATTCTGAAAATGGTCTAAGAGTTCCGCAGAATACACAACATAATTGTAACGGGCTGGCCGGTCTCGCGCGGTCGGCGGGGAGCCTCCGGGATACGGGTAGAGTAGGGGCCCTTCGACTCCGGTTGCCGCTCCTTAACGGAGGGCAACCTCCGCTCAGGGTGAGGGCGTTCAGGGTGACAAGATCCGATTCTTCTGAAACGTTCTCCTCTAGAATATGGAAATGCCCCACCCACACGCGCCCCGACGCATCGCCTGTCTGCAGCCTAGCGCCACCGTCATTCTGGCCAGCGTGGGGGTATTGGAGCGGGTTGTCGCCTGCACCAAGTACTGCGTGGACGTTGTGCCCAACCTTGATGTAAGCGAGCGACTGGTCATCGCTGACTCATGGAGCGCGAAGACCGACGAAATTCTTGCGGCCAGGCCCGACCTCGTGATCGCGGCCGTTCCCTTCCAGCAAGCTGCGGTCACGGAAATACTGAAGGCGGGGGTGCGATTCCTGGGGCTGGCTCCGCGCACGCTCGATGATATTTACACCGATATCGCAACCATTGCTGCCTGTGCGGGCGCCAGTGAGCGCGGGGCCCAGGTGATCTCCGATATGCAAGCGGAGATTGAGGCGGTGCGCTGCCGAACGGCCAGTCTGCCAAGGAAGCGCGTCTTCTGCGAGGAGTGGGGCAAGCCGATCATTGCATCGCAGCCCTGGGTGGCAGAATTGGTGCATGTGGCCGGCGGAGAGTTTATCGGCAAGCCGGGCGCGCAGTGCCTGGCGGAGGAGGTTGCTCGGCAGGACCCGGAGGTCATCATCGCCGCGTGGTGCGGAGCAGGCGACCGCGTTCCGCTGCAGAAGATCATTCGGGAACGGAGTTGGTCCGGCACAACGGCGGCGCGGAATTCGCAAGTGTATTGCATTTCTGACGAGCTTCTGAACACGCCCGCGCCCACTCTGGTTGGGGGATTACATGCGCTCGCGGCGGCCATTCATCCCGAGACGCTCCTCCACAATGGGCACACACCGCGGGGACTGCGGTCGCTTACAGAAAGTTTGCGGCTACCGATTGCCGTCGCAGATTAACGGTACGGATTGACGTCACAGATTACGAACAGCCGATTAGTTTAAGATTGCGAATTATGGCCGTTACGGCAAAATCGGAGAAGTACGCTCAGGTCCACCAGTCAGTGGAGCGCTTGCAGGCTGAAGCGCGCTCGGCGGATGAACTCATGAAAGGCATCAGCGCTTTACTGAATGAACAGATGCTGAAATACAACTGGGTGGGCTTTTACATGCTCGAACCCGACGCCCATCCTCCGGTTCTGGTGCTGGGACACTATCAGGGAGCGATGACGCCGCACACTCGCATTTCTCTGCATCAGGGAATTTGCGGCGCGGCGGCCTCGTCGGGCAAGACGGTCATTGTCGATGATGTCTCGAAGGATGCGCGCTATCTGGCGTGCTCGCTGGAAACCAAATCGGAGATTGTAGTGCCCATTTTCGTGCGCGACAGAGTTGCCGGCGAACTGGACCTTGACAGTCACTTTCCGGCGGCGTTCGGCAGCCACGATCGCGAACTGGTTGAATATTGTGCTCAACTTGTCGGCACCCGACTGGAAAGCGAACTGGCTAAAACTCACTAATCCACGAATCTGGAAATCTTCATGAAGCGGGTAGTCGCTGCTCTTATTGTGAACGACGGCCGTATCCTCGCATGCCAGCGCACGCGCCATCAGGTGATGCCGCTGAAATGGGAGTTTCCCGGCGGCAAGATCGAGGAGGGCGAACAGCCGCGCGATGCCTTGCGCCGCGAGTTGGAGGAAGAACTCGGCATCAAGGCGACCATCGGCAACGAAGTCGTGCGCATCCATCACGAGTATCCGAGCGGAGGCTCGGTGGAACTGCGATTCTTCGAAGTTCATGAATACCAGGGCGAGATTGAGAACCGGATCTTCCGAGAAATCCGGTGGGTGGGGCGGAAAGCACTGCTGGAACTCGACTTCCTGGAAGCAGACCGCACCCTGGTAAAGGATCTGGCGGCGGGAAAGATCCTGTGAAATCCAAAACATCGAACCGCAGAGGTCGCGGAGTGCGCAGGGAGCAACAGAGATTTTCTCTTAATTTCTGTGCGTCCTCTGCGCTCTCTGCGCTTAAATGTTTCGGCGCTATCCCACGAAGCTATCCCGTGCCGCCATGCACGCTTCCGTAGACCAACATCATGGTCAGCACGACCATGATTGCCGTGGTCGCCCAGGCAATGATGTTGAATGCGGGTTTGTTGACGAATTCGCCCATCAACTCTTTCTTGTTAATGAGCAGCAACATGAAGATCAGAACGAACGGCAGCACAGCACCGTTGACGACCTGGGATAACACGGTGATCTTTACCAGTGGCAGACCGGGTATCAGAATTACAATCCCGCCGGCAGCGATGAGAATTGTGTAGAGCCAATAGAAGGCAGGCGCCTCGGAAAACTTCCTCCCCACGCCGGATTCAAAACCTAAGCCCTCACATACGGTGTAAGCGGTCGAAAGCGGCAGGATCGAAGCGGCAAACAGGGATGCGTTGAAAAGACCTAGCGAGAAGAGGATGTACGCATAGTCGCCCGCCAGCGGACGAAGCGCCTGGGCGGCATCGGCGGCGTCGCGAATCTCATGACGGCCATGCACGTAGAGGGTGGCGGCACAGGCGACGATGATGAACCAGGCGACCACATCCGTAAAGATGCAGCCTACAATCACGTCCCACTGCGAAGTCTTGTACTGCCGGCGCGTGACTCCCTTTTCCACGATTGAGGATTGCAGGTAGAACTGCATCCAGGGTGCAATCGTGGTCCCGACCACACCGATCACCATATAGAGGTACGAGTCCTGCTTGAACGCCGCCAGTTGCGGAGGCTTCACGGTCGCTGCCAACGCTTCGATCCATGCCGGCTTGGCCAGCAATCCAGCGAATATGTAGGTGATGTAGAAAAAGGAAGCCGCCAGAAAAACCTTCTCAACACTTTTGTACTGGCCTTTGACCACAATCAGCCAGACGATCACGGCGCAGATTGGAACCGAATAGTATTTCGGTACGCCGAACAATTCCATGCTACCCGCGATGCCGGCAAACTCGGCGATGACGTTGCCGAAATTTGTGATCAGGATGCCCAGCATCATCAGGAAGGTGATGCGGAGGCCAAACTCTTCGCGAATCAGATCGCTTAGGCCCTTGCCGGTGACAGCACCCATGCGGGCGCACATCTCCTGCACCACGATGAGCGCGACCGTGATCGGAATCATGGTCCACAGCAGCATGTGGCCAAACTGCGCGCCGGCAGCCGAATAGGTGAAGATGCCGCCGGCATCGTTGTCGACATTCGCGGTAATGAATCCAGGTCCTACCACCGCAAAAACCAGCAGGATCTGGATCTTCCAGCGTCTCAGAAATCTCATGCGCGCAGTTCAAGGGGGTCGAAATTGCCAAACAGACGGTTCAGGATAAACGCCCGCGGCCTTTTCTGAATAGATGAAAGTGCCGCGTGATGAAAAAAATCAGAGTTTGGCGCGCAGCATATTGATGACGTCATCGGGCGTAATCACGCCCTTAAGGCGATTGTGTGGGTCAATCACCGGCAAAGTGAGCAGGTTGTATTTGTCGAAAAGCTCGGCAAATTCCTTTTCCTTGGCGTCTTCACGGCTGGAAATCAGCGGCTCCTGGGTCAAGCCGAGCATAGGAGTCGCCTGAGGGGCAAGAACGATCTTGGCCAAAGGCACCGCGCCGACTAACGTTCCCTGCGAATCGATCAGAAAGATAGTGCTCATGCTCTCCATGCGGCCTCCGAAGGTTCGCAGCGCCTCGATGGCGTCGTTGGTAGTGGAGGCCACGGGCAGCGCAATGTATTCGGTGGTCATGCGACCGGCGGCGGTGTTTTCCCGGAATTCGAGCAGTTCGGAGACTTCCTGGCGCTCTTCGGGCTGCATCTGCACCAGGATTTCGGCGGTTCGCTCCTCGGACAGGTCGGCCAGAAGGTCGGCAGCAGCGTCGGGCTCCATTTCCTCGACGATATCCGCAGCCCGATCGTTGTCGAGGGACTCGACCACCGCCTTTTGAACCTTGGGCTCAAGTTCCTCCATGGCCTCGGCGGCCACGCCTTCGTCCAGTGTTTCGAAGACCGCCTCGCGTTCGTCGGGAGCCAGGTCCTCGATAATGTCAGCGATGTCGGCGGGATGCAGCTTCGCCAGCCGCTCGTGCGAAATCTTGAGCTTCACGCGCCGCGCAGGATCGGTCTCGATGATGTCTACGAAGTCCCAGGGAATTTCGCGCGGTGGCACACGCTGCAACAAGGCGCGCAGAGCGGATGCCGGTACCACTCCTTTTAACAGGCGGCGAATCGCGCCTCGGGCGCCGACGTCGACTCCTCCAATCTTTAGCAACGGACGGCCCAGGGCCGTCTCCTGGTGAAAATCCACATCATTGACGCGCACAACTTTCCGGCCATGGACGTCAATCACCTGCTGATCGAGCAAGTCGCGGCTCAGCAGCAACAGTCCTTCCGCCCCATCCGCCATCACCCAATCGCCCGCTGCCGAGGAGGCGCGTACACCTCCATTAATGGCGGAAACGGAGTCGAGGGGCAGCAGGCGATTGCCGGAGGGGGTCTTCACGATGAGCAGAGCGATCTTGGTGCGATCCTCCTGGGGAGCGAGCGCGACCTCGCGGACTCGGCCACTGGCCGCCCCCGACGAGTCATACACCGTCGAGCCCAACAGTTCGCTCAGAGCAAGTGTGCTCATGGTTCAGAGAATACAAAACGGTTCCGGCGGAAGCCAGACGATTATGACTTTTGCCGGCAAAATCTTCGATCCAAAGGTCCTACTCGCGCCCGGCCGGCAAGGCCGAAGGGCGCTTCCTGGTGGGACTCGCCGCTTCGCGTTGACTTTTCCTCACGCTACAGGCACACTTCTGAATTCGCCCGTCGATCACTGCCGGACTAGCGCGCTAGCCACGGTGTCAATATGATTAAGCGTGGCAAATGCCGACTCAGGGAACCGTTCGCTCTATGTCCGTAGACCGTGTCTCCTATACGCTCGATTCGACGCTGGAGACGGTGAACAACGCCGAAGAAACGGCCGGCCGGATGGCGGCCGAAGCGGGCTTTGACGACGAGGAGGTCATGAAGATCTCCATGGCAGTGCGCGAGGCTGCCGTAAACGCAGTTTTGCATGGCAACGCCTACGACCCGAATAAGAAAGTGACGCTCGCATTTGAGCGGACACCCAGTGATCTTGTTATCGTTATTCGCGATCAGGGCAAGGGGCTGGATGCGGGAAAGATTCCGGATCCATTAGCCCCGGAAAACTTGATGAAGACCTCGGGCCGGGGCATTTTCCTGATCCGCTCGTTCATGGATGTGGTGGAAATCCACCCTTCCCAGACGGGCACCGAACTTAGAATGATCAAGCACGTCCACGGCAACGTGGATTCCAAGGAGGCTCCCCAGTGACCATGAAGTCCAGTACGCGCCAGGTGGATGGCGTCACCATTGTTGACCTCAGCGGCCGAATCACGCTCGGCGAAGGCAGCGTCGTTCTGCGGGACACGGTGCGCGATCTGCTTTCCAAGGGGCAGAAGAAGATCCTGCTGAACCTCGGCGACGTGAACTATATCGACAGCTCAGGGATCGGCGAACTCGTCAGCGCCTACACGACCGCCAAGAACCAGAGTGGCGAGCTCAAGCTGCTCAACCTGACCAAGAAGGTGCACGACCTGCTCCAGATCACCAAACTCTATACCGTGTTCGACGTGAAGGATGATGAAGCAGGCGCCGTGAAGTCCTTCAACAAGTAGTACGACGCGCGTCATGCGGTCATCGGAATTCGGCAGAGTCAGAAGTAATCTCTGGCTCTGCTGTTCCCTTTTCGGGAAGTCTTCGACCAAAATTTCCGCTTCGTGCAGGGCTGAACTACTCCTGCCCACCTACAATCAAGCTGGGTCTCGCACTGGTTCGCGACTCGGCTTTATGCGTTTTCCTGCCCTGACTTTTATCGTTGGAAGCCTGCTCGCGACCAGCGCGCTGGGCTGGGGGAGCCATCATCCGTCGAAAAACTCCTGGAGCGATGACTCTTCGCAAAGCAACTCTTCGCCGAACAATTCTTCGCCGCAGAATTGCCTTGCGATTGCCGAGGCCCACAAGCACATAGGGAAGACGAACTGCGTGAGCGGGACCGTCTTGCACGTCGAAGAGGGTCACAACGGCATCACCTTTCTCGATTTCTGCGCCGACTACCGCGCGTGTCCATTCACGGTGATTGTGTTCCGGGGCGATCTCAAGAAGGTAGGCGACGTCCGACGGCTCCAGGGACAAGTGGTTTCCATCAAGGGAACGATAGAAGAATACGACGAGCGTGCAGAGATCATCCTCCGCCACCCGCAGCAACTGGGCGGCGAAGGCGCCGCTATGCTGACTGCCCTGCCCAAGGACTACGACGTCGAGCGGCAGGGCCACTACAGCGCGGGCTCCCCCAGGCTTCCCAAGGCTCCAAAGACGAAGCACACCAGGCAAGGACCGCCGATTCCGCTGGAGGATCCCGAAGAACCGTAAACTTCGTGTTTTCGTGCATGTCGACACATAATACATACAACCCGTTTCGCTGACAGCCCCTCAAACCATTCCACGCCGCAACTCTTCCAGCGGATACTTCGTTCCCCGCCAGATAATCCCGCCCTGCCGAATGGTCAACACCATCGAGCGCATCAGGGTGTACATGAACAGCGTGGTGCTCACCGGATGCAGAAAGAAGTAATAGGGCGCTACGTCCGACCGCTTGGACATTCCCCAATAAATCCCAAACAACGATGCCAGCGCGATGGCATAAGGCAGACGCGCCCATCCATGCGCGAGCCAGACGCCCAGAAACGGTCCCAGATTCAGGAATGCCAGACCAAGAACCGAGGCCACCGTGCGAGGCCACTGAAAAGAGAGCACCGCAAAAAAGTTCTTGGTGAGATTGTTGACAATGCCAAACGCGCCCCTGGCCCAGCGCAGCGAAATCAGGTCTTCGCCAAACACGTTGCGTTGCGCGTACCCGGAATTCTTCACGACCTTGCCGAGTTTCATGTCGTCCAGCACTTCCATGCGCAAAGCGCTATAAGTGCCGACCGCCTCATACACCGGCCGCCGAATCATGTTAAAGGCGCCCACTCCCATGTGGTCCTGCGCGTTAGGATCGGCAACCTTCCAGGGACGATGACCAAACACAAACAGCGCCTGAAAGAACGCGATCATCATGCGCTCGCCCGGACGTTTCATGATCATGCGCGGAAAGAGCACGACGTGATCGGCCTTTTCGACCTCGGCATAGGCGATGACACGGCGCACTGAATCAGGCTTGAAGAGCACGTCGGCATCGGTAAAAAGCAGCCAATCGCCAGTCGCCTGAGCCGCAGCGGTCCACATCGCGTGCGTTTTGCCCATCCAACCGGGTGGCAATTCCGCAACATGCAGAACGCGCAGCAGGCCGTGGGCCGCCGAACCAGCGGCTACCTCTTCCATGCGCGCGCCAGTTTCATCCGTGGACCGGTCATCGACCGCGATGATTTCGTAATTGGAATAATCGAGGGCAAGCAACCGATCGAGCGTGGCGCCAATATCCTGTTCTTCGTTGCACGCCGGCACGATGATGCTGACACGAGGCTGAGGCTCGAACCGCCGGTCCCATTCCGGCCGGGCAACATCGGCGATCCGAGGCATTCCGATGGCAGCCTCGACAACCCGCGAAGCCCAAGCCAGGGCCAAAATGCTGCCTGCGATCCAGTGAAAGGTCTGCCAGCTCATCTCGGGGAAGATGCTCCCTCTTGGTCTGGCAATGCGCCCGCCTCACCCGCGATGCGCAACGCGGGCGCAAATCGCATCCCGTAGAAAAGGATCACGGAAGAAATGCCCATCGCGATTACGGGCAGAATAAATGCGGCCTGGAGGGAGCGTTTGTCGGCGACCCATCCCATCATGGTCGGTGAAGGCACGTCGCCGAGAATGTGAATGACGAAAATATTCACCGCAATGGCCGTCGCGCGAATATGAGCGCCGACCGAATTGAGCAGTGCAGCATTCAGCGGCGAGGTGTTAAGCAGCAGAAGGAATGCAGCCACCGCAATCGCGGGCACCATCGCCCGGCCTCGCGCAAACAGCGCCACAATCATCACGGGCACGCCCAATCCCATGCTTGCCGCCGAGATCAGATAGTAGGAACTCTTCATGCGTGGCAACAGATAGTCTCCCAGCCAGCCGCCCGCGAGCGAGGCCAGAATTCCATCCACCACAATGATGATGCCAAATATCAGATTGGCTGCCTCCAGAGAGTAGTGGCGTTCGGTGTAGAGGAACTGGGGCATCCACACCTGGATGCCGCCCAGCGAAAATGTCATGGCAGCCATGCCCAGCGTCGCCGTCAGGAAGGCTGGATTGCGCACCAGGCCCAGAACTGTCCCGCGCTCCTGAGTCTCCTTCAGGGAGTCGAACTGGCCTCGTTCCGGTTCCTTCAGAAACGACACCGCCAGCGCCAACAAAAAACCGGGCGCGGCCGCGATGTAAAAGGGGAAACGCCACCCATAATGCGGCGAAAGATATCCCCCCAACAGATAGCCCGCGGCCGAGCCTACCGGAAGCGCCAGATAGAAGATTCCCAAAATCCGCCCGCGCTTGTCCTCCGCGAAAAGATCGGCCACGAAGGTGGGTGCGATCGTGACGAACGTGGCCTCGCCGATGCCGACCAGCGTATGGCGAACCAGCAACTCGGTGTAAGTGTGTGTGACCGCAGTCAGCAAGGTAAGGCCGCTCCAGAAAATTGCGCCCAGCACGATGATGAGCTTGCGCGAATAGCGGTCAGCAAGCGGGCCCACGAAGGGCGCGGCGACCATGTAGAAGCCCAGAAACGCGCTGGTGAGATAGCCAATCTGGGTCTTGGTCACGTGAAACTCGGCCTGCACCAGCGGCTGAACCGCGAACAGCACGTTGCGATCGACGTAGTTGAGCAGGTTCAGCGCAGTCAACACGATGAGCGCCGTGCGAGGATGAAGTTTGGCGGGGGTCACGGGTCGAGCGAATATAGCATGGGATCGGAGCACCCAGCTTTGTGATAACGGTTGACATTATTAACGGGCTCCGTTACTATGGAGCAGTGATCAAGACTTTCGCCAACAGGAATACGGCGGAAATCTGGAGAACCGGCGAAACCAAGGGCACGCTCCCGTCAGGCTCGACGCGGCGGAAACTCGCCATGTTGGACGCTGCGCTTGAACTTGATGACTTGCGGCTCCCTCCCGGAAATCGCCTGGAAAAACTGCGGGGGGACCGTCGCGGGCAGCACAGCATCCGAATCAACAACCAGTACAGGATTTGTTTCGTCTGGCGAGAGCACGACGCCTACGAAGTCGAGATCACGGACTATCATTAGGAGCAATCACCGTTGAGCACTGTCAGAAAAGGGATACCGAACTGGCGAGTCCATCCTGGCGAAATTCTGCGCGAGGAGTTTCTGAAACCAATCGGCATGTCCGTTTACGAGTTGGCCAAGCAATTGCACGTGCCCGCTCCTCGCGTCAACGATATCGCTCTTGAACGGCGCGGCATCAGCGCCGATACAGCCCTCCGTCTATCCCGATTCTTTGGAACGAGCGAACATTTCTGGCTGAACTTGCAGAGCGCTTATGAGCTAAGCCGCGTCAAGTCAGAGCATGCCGCCGAGATCGAACGAATCAAGCCGCGAGCGGCGATCGCATCAAATTGAAATTGCTTTCTTTGGGATGTCAAAGGTGAAACTAAAAGGCCTCTGGCCGGTGTAATCTGACTTCTCACCTCTGATTTTTCTTTCCCCGCGGCCATCGCGCCACCACCACCGTCGAAATCCCTCCACGCGGCCGGAAATTGCCTTTCACCTCGGCCCAGACTGGCTTTGCCCAGCGCACTACATCCTCGAGCACCTGGTTCACGATGTTCTCCTGGAAGATGCCCAGATTGCGATACGCCTGCAAATACTCCTTCAGCGACTTCAGTTCAAGGCACCGGTGATTCGGCTGGTAGCGGATGGTGATCGTGCCAAAATCGGGCAGGCCGGTCTTCGGGCACACCGAAGTAAACTCCGGGTCGTCGACCACGATTTCATAGCCGGGAAACTGGTTGGGCCAGGTTTCTATTTCGGGAAACTTGTGATCGAGCCCCGCACTGGCATGCTCATCGGTATAGCGGCGCGGTTTTGGCATGAGTCATTGTATCGAGTTCGCCGGGGCGGATCACAAAGACGTTAGGTTTCAGGTCTTAGCTGTCAGGTGTCAGGAAAAGATTTTGACTTCAAGTTCCGGAGACTTGAGAATTTAAGCGCTCTCAGAATTGGTCCAACATGCTACCGCCGCGCATCTAACCAGATAAGCCCACAATGATGCTTTTACGCGGCTTCCAGCAGTACGCGGATGATACATTGAAGCTTGCGCTTTTCTCTGCATGCCATTGAATGGACACAGTTCGGTACGCCCACCAGGGCGTTGGTGGACGACGGCGCTCGCCGTTCTGGCCGGGGTCGTCATTCTGGCGGCATTTGTCTCGCGCCGCGATGATTCCGTTCCGATCCGTACCGCCGAGGTCGAACGGGGCAAGATTCGCAGTGTGATCTCCACCAACGGAAAAATAGAACCGGTCAACAACTTCGAGGCGCATGCTCCGCTCTCAGGCAGTGTGCAGCGTGTTCTTGTCAAAGAAGGCGCCTCCGTCAAGAAGAGTCAATTGCTGGTTGTTCTCGATGATGCCGATGCCATTACGCAGGCCGCTCGCGCCCAGACGCAACTGAAAGCCGCTCAGGCCGATCTGGCTGCCATCGAACGGGGTGGAAGTCAGGAAGAGGTGCTGAATCTTGAAGTTCAGCTGGTGAAGGCGCGCACCGACCGCGATTCGGCCGAGCGCAATCTGGACGCGCTGAAGAAGCTCAAGCAGGAGGGCGCGGCCTCCGATGGGGAAGTCAGGGACGCGGAAAACACTTGGGCGCGCGCCGATGCACAACTCGATTTTCTGAAGCAAGAACAGACCAAGCGCTATTCCAGGGCCGAAGTGGCTCGCGTTCAGGCCGAACGAAACGAAGCGCAGGCCGCTTATGACGCCGCGCAGGATACTCTGGCGAAATCGAACGTGCGCGCCCCGTTTGACGGCGTCGTGTACTCGCTACCCGTCAAACAAGGAGGCTTCGTCTCAAGCGGCGACCTTTTGCTGCAGATGGCGGATCTCCGAAAAGTGCTGGTTCGCGCGTTCGTGGACGAGCCCGATGTTGCCCGCCTAGGCCCCGGCGACCCGATGGAAATCACCTGGGATGCCGCTCCCGGACGCGTCTGGCAGTCCACCGTTACGGCGGTTCCCTCGACCGTCAAGCTTCACGGCGCACGTAACGTTGGGGAAACGACCAGTATCGTGGATAATAAAGACTACAGGCTTTTGCCGAATGTAAACGTCGGCGTGACCATCATTACCGCCGAGCACGAAAATGTGCTGGTGGTGCCCCGTGAGGCGGTTCGAAATGACGATTCGCAGCCTTACGTTTTGCAGGTCGTCGGCCACGTGCTCAAGCGCCAGAATGTGGAGATGGCTCTTTCCAATCTCACGCAGGTCGAAATTGCACGCGGTCTCTCCGCCAACGATTTAATCGCCATCAACTCGGTGAACGGCAAACCGATTGGCAATGGAACCCAAGTTAAGTTTTGAGGATAAGCGAAGCTGTGCAGGTTAAGTTTTAGATGATCAAACGCATCCCCCAATTGTTTTTCGTGTTGTGGCTGTTGATGGCGACCTTGTCCGTGACCATGTCCGCGTCCGTGGCGGACTCCGCCCGGGACATGCTGGCGGCCGGGCGCGTGGACGAAGCCATCACCGTGCTCAACGTGCATCTCTCCTCTGCCCCGAGCGACGCGGAATCGTCGAACCTGCTCTGTCGTGCCTACCTGGCGATTGAAGAATTGGATCGCGCCGAATCATCCTGCAAAAGGGCGATTGCCCTCGATCCCGGGAACAGCCGCTATCATCGTTGGATGGGCCACGTTTATGGAGAGAAGGCGGATCACGCGAATTTTCTCTCCGCCGCCAGCCTCGCGGGAAAAACCCGCCAGGAGTTCGAACGCGCCGTGCAGCTCGATCCCGACGACATCGACGCGCACGCCGATCTGGCTGAATTCTATTTTGAGGCGCCCGGTATTGTTGGCGGCGGCGAGGAAAAGGCCCGTGCCCAGGCCCGGATCATGAGCGCCAAATCGCCCGCCCGCGAGCATTGGGTGTACGCCCACATCGCCGAGAGGAATCACGACCCTGTCACCGCCGAACGCGAGTATCGTCAAATGATCGCGGCCAGTAAGGGGGACTCGGAAGCCTGGTTGAGCCTGGCGCTGTTTTACCGTCACCAGAAGCGCTATGACGATATGGAAAAGACCCTGATTCGCGCCAGCCAGGCGCCAACGTCCAAGCCGGACGTGCTGGTGGATGCGGCCCAGAACCTGTTTCGCACCGGCCGTAACCCGGCGCTCGCAATCGAACTGCTGAAGCGCTATCTCGCTTCAGGGCCGGTCGAGGAAGCCCCCGCGTTCAAAGCCCATTACCTGCTAGGCATGCTGCTGGAAAGGCAAGGCGACAAGGCCGCCGCGGCCCACGAGTACCGTGCTTCCTTGTCATTGGCACGGCAATTCGGGTTGGCACAGCAGGCCCTCAGTCGACTGGCCCACTGAGGATGCGGATTCCCTCCCCTCTCACTTTGGTCTCGAACATTTCCAAAGCTTCTGCCCGACTTCCCTCCCGAGCACTACAATCTCTGCATTGCACTTTGCATCGCACTCTGCATCGCGGATCGACCGCGTCCTGACCCATCGCGAATAGAGAATGGTTGACAACACATAAGGTGACGAGATGAAACTCCGATTGCCACGGTGGTTGCGCTCTACGAATCTGTTTGCTTTCTCTGCCCTCGTATTGCTTTTTGGGACAATCGCTGCGGCTGAGCCTCTGCCTCTCGAACGCGCCATCCGGCTCGCGCTGTCACACAGCACCACTGCGGCGATTTCGGGCGCCGATGTGCAGCGGGCCGTCGCCTCCTACCGCGAGCTTCGCAACAACTACATTCCGCAAATCTTCGCCGGTTCAGGTCTCGGTTGGACCTACGGATATCCGCTCAGCATCGAAGGGTCGGCGCCGGCGCTGGTGAATGCCATCGCGCAGAGTTCGGTGTTCAATCCCGCGCAGAGCCAGTACCTAGGTGCAGCCAAGGCCGAGATTCATGCCACCGAGCTTCAGGACAAGGACCAGCGGAATGCGCTCATCCAGGATGTCGTCCTGAGCTACGCTGAACTGGTGAAGTGGGAGGCTCGGCTCACCCGCCTGCAACAGGACGAAACCGAGGCGCAGCAAATGAACCAGGCAGTCGCCGAGCGCGTGCAGGAAGGGGTGGACAGCGCTACAGACCTAAATAAAGCGAAGCTGGTCGCAGCGCGCGTGCGCCTTCACCGAGCCCAGGCGCGTGGCTCGGCCGACGTTTTACGTCGCCACCTCGCGGACCTGACCGGCCTGCCGGTTCGCTCGATCGAACTGGTGCCCGAAAGTATCCCCGCCCTGCCCCCCGTCGCCACGGAAGAAGACGCCGAGGGTAAAACGATGGCCACGAGTCCCACTATCAAGATCGCCCAGGAGCATGCTTTGGCGGAGGCAATGAGAGCATCGGCGGAACATCGTGCGAAATACCCATCTCTGGATTTCTCGGCGCAGTATGCGCGGTTTTCCACGTTCAATCACTACGCGGAATTCTTGCCAAGGGGAACGTTTCAGGCTGACAACGCCACCATCGGCGTCGCCATCCGCATTCCCTTATTCAATGCCAGCCAGCACGCCCGCGCCGAAGCCGCCGATTTCGAAGCCCTCAAGGCAAGGAAGCAGGCCGAAGCCGCGCGCAATCAGGTTTCAGAAGCAACGTTGAAACTCGAGCGCGCCGTCGAACAACTGGAAGCCGCCCGCGATGTCGCGCAACTGGAGTATCAACTGGCACTGTCTGGCCTGGAAGCTGCCCAGACCCGCATCACTGCCAAGACAGGCACGTACCACGAAGTGGCCGACGCCAGAGTGCAAACCGACGAACGTTACCTGCAGTATCAAGACGCCGATTTCGAATACCAGCGGGCCCGCATGAACCTGCTGCGAGCCACCGGGGATTTGGAGAAATGGGCACTCCCGAACCCTGCTCCAAAATGAGCGCCCAACCAATGAGGGTCAAAGCGCCGTGCCAGCCAATGCTCGATTCTCGCGCCCCAGTGCCGGAAAGCGACACTCAGCGTAGTTCGTTTGCCGTTCTGGCGCACGCTCAGGCATGATTATGCGGGGTTCCAGTTGCTTCTCGGGCTACTCATGTGCCTGAATAGTAGCTAGGCGCCAAACTCTTGCATCTAATAAAGATGTTAGAATGAGTAATTGTCCATATGCCATTGAAGACACTGTTTTTAAATCCACCGTCCTTCGAGAATTTCGACGGAGGAGCGGGCTCGCGCTGGCCTGCAACGCGCGAAATCGAGTCCTACTGGTATCCTGTCTGGCTTGCCTACCCAGCCGGCATGCTGGAAGGCGCGCGCCTGCTCGACGCGCCCCCCCACCACATCAGCGCCGAAGAGACCATCAAGGTCGCCAAGGACTATGAACTGCTCGTGCTATTCACGAGTACCCCCGGCTTCCAGGGGGATGTCCGCATCGCCGAGACCATAAAAGACGCGAACCCAAAGATGAAGATCGCCTTCGTCGGACCCCACGTCAGCGTGCTGCCCGACAAGGCTTTGACGGATGCCAAAGTGATCGACGTCGTCTGCCGCAAGGAGTTCGATTATTCGATCGTCGAATATGCCAATGGCAAGCCGATTGAAGATATCCTGGGTATTTCCTATCGCAAGAATGGTCAGGTCGTGCACAATCTCGACCGGCCCACCATCGACAATCTGGACGCTCTGCCCCATGTAACCGACGTTTACCGGCGCGACCTTGATGTTCGCCGCTACAATGTGCCGTTCCTGCTTCATCCCTTCGTCTCGTTGTACACCACGCGTGGATGTCCCGCGCAGTGCACCTTTTGCCTGTGGCCACAAACCCTGAGCGGTCATCCATGGCGCAAGCGCTCCTCCGACGACGTGGCTCGGGAAATGGCCAAGGCCAAAGACTACTGGCCGTACGTGAAGGAATTTTTCTTCGACGACGACACCTTCAACATCCAGGCGGCGCGCACGATTGAGTTGTGTGCCAAGCTCAAACCGCTCGGGTTGACATGGTCCTGCACCTCGCGTGTCACCACCGACTTCGAAACCCTCAAAGCCATGAAGGATGCCGGATGCCGGCTCCTGATCGTCGGCTACGAATCGGGCGACCAGCAGATTTTGAAGAACATAAAAAAGGGAGCGACCATCGAGCGCGCCCGCCAGTTCACCAAGGATTGCCACAAGCTGGGCCTCGTGGTCCATGGAGACTTCATCCTCGGCCTGCCTGGAGAAACTCGCGAAACGATCAAGAACACCATCAAGTTCGCTAAAGAATTGGATGTAGAGACTATTCAGGTCTCAGTAGCCCACGCCTACCCCGGCACTGAGCTCCACGAATACGCTCTCAAGAATGGATTCATCACCGCGGAAACCAAAATGGTGGATGATGCCGGCCACCAGATGGTACAGATTGAATACCCCGGATTGCCAGCGGCCGAGGTTCTCGAAGCTGTGCACCACTTCTACGACGAATACTATTTCCGTCCCAAGGCTGCCTACCGCATTTTGAGAAAAGCGATATTCAACAACTCCGAGCGCAAACGGTTGTATAAAGAAGCGCGCACCTTCCTGAAACTGCGGGCACAGCGCCACAAGTGGGTCGAGGACAACCGCAAGGACAAAGACGAAACACCCGCTGCGGAACCCGCCAAAGCGTAGGCGATGACCTTTCGCAAATACCTCGTCCTCGCAGGGATTACCGTATTCAGCACCCTTGGCGATTCCCTGCTGGCGCGCGGCATGAAGCAACTGGGCGGCATCTCGCTGCATGATGTGTCCGGACTGCTTCTCGCCATCCTCAATCCGTGGGTAAGTGTCGGAATCGTTCTCCTGCTGGCCTTTTTCGCGTCCTACATGTCCGCGCTTTCGTGGGCCGACCTCACCTATGTACTCCCGGCAACTTCCATCGGGTATGTACTGGTTGCGCTGATCGCACATTTCGGCTTCCATGAAGAGATCTCTCCCACACGCTGGTTAGGGATTGCTCTGATCGCAGCCGGAGTCGGCTTCGTGGCTGTGGGTCCATCCGTAACTCCCGCGCGCCACATCGATCACCAGTCCAAAGACCACCAGTCCAAAGATCAAATGGGCGCGCTTCCCCAGGAACAAGAGGCCAAGCCATGAATGACCTTTACGCCTGGGCCGCGATTGCCATCATCACGCTTGCCGCCACCACCGGAGACGTGCTCCTCGCCTATTCCATGAAGCGGGTAGGCCACGTAGGAGAGCTCTGGCAGAGTGAAGGTCTGCTCGCGGTTGTCGGGCGCATTCTGAAGACGCCGACTTTTTTCCTCGGAGTCCTCGCCATGGCCGTGGCCTTTTACAGCCTGCTCTTCGGGCTTTCGTGGGGAAATCTAAGCCTGGTCGTGCCGGCGTCGGCCTCGCTAACCTTTGTAGTCAACGCTGTCGCGGCGCGTATTTTTCTGCACGAACGCGTAGGCCGCAGACGCTGGCTGGCGGCATTGCTGGTAGCTGCGGGCGTTGCGCTGATGGCGATCTGACTGAATACTTCTTCCGAGCGTTTCGCAGATAACAAGAGGTTGTTGTCGTGCGATCGACGGGACGAAGCTACTTTCGAATAGCGTTACCCAAACAAATCCACCCTGATCACCCGTGGTTCCGAGGCCACAGGTATCTCCTGGGCGTCGTGCCCAGAATCCGGGGCCGGACTTCCGTCAAGAACCGGGATTTTCCCGAGCGATAGAACCCGTTCACCCAAATCCATGCACACCCCCAACTCTTGCAATTCGCGAGACAGTTCCGCCTTCGTCTCGAGCGGCGCCGATCGAATCTTTCTCATGATCTTCTGCACGCGCGCCATGTGCTCGAGCACGTCGGCCAGGATATCCCGGCTGCCCGCGCTCATCTGGACGAACTCCATATTTGTGCGGAAGCGATTCGAGATCGACCTGACCAAGGCCAGCGTCCGAAAGGAAACGGTATCCACGTTGAGCAGGATTTCAGTGCGCGTGCCCAAATCGATTGGATGGTCTGTCTCTACGCAAATGCCACCCATACTCAAGTTGCGCAGCTTTCCAGAAACCAGGGCGCCATCCGATGGCAAGGGGTTTATCTTGGCCTCGCCGACGCAGATGAAGCGCGGATTGCGCCGCCGCTCATCGCCTTTTTCGAGTTCGGCCATATCCTTACCATCGTATGTCGAATTCAATTCTTTAGAACGCCAGCGGTAACCCGCCGCAGAACGGAAGTAATCGGACGGAACACCCGCGACTGGATATGGGGAATATCAGACGGGAAAACAGCCAGAAGGAAGCAGGGCGCGTTTAGCCAAACAACCTCATCAATCCCGCCGCCTTGAGATCGGGAACAAGAAAACGGGCGTTCTTATGTGGCGTTCTCGCTACCGCTTCCGCCGCCAGATAGCCGCTGCGCACCGCTCCCTCCATGGTGGCGGGCCAGTCTGTCGCGGTCCAATCGCCCGCCAGAAAGACGCGCGGCCACGCCGTCTCCGGATTTGGGCGGTACTGATCAACTCCCGGACCGGGCGAGTAGGTCGCATTCACTTCCTTGATCACCGTCGATTTCAGAAGATTTGCGCCTCGCGCTCCGGGAAAGAACTCCTGCAGTTCCCTCACCGCCATCTCAATAATTTCTGCCTTCGATTTTTCAACCAGGCTTCGTGAGCAGCTCACCACCAGTTCAACATAGCTGCCGCTTCCCTTCTCGCGGCTTTCGATCAGGCGGGATTTGTGAAACATCCACTGAATCGTGCGGTCGAGGAGGACCGCATGGTCGAGATCGCTAATCTCCCGATCGAACCACAGATGAATGCCGGTGATCGGCGAACTCGTGAATTGGCCGAGCATCGCGGCCAGAGGAGCAGTCTCGGGACAATCGGGCAGCATTCGCCCGAGGACGTCAAACGACACGGCCAGAACGAGATGGTCGAAGTTCTGCTCTTGTCCATTCGCGACAACGGTAACCTCGGAGTCGCGCACCACAAATGACTCCACTCCCGCGCGAAACTTTATCTCTCCGCCGCGCGCCCGAATATAGTCACCCGCTGCCCCGTATAGGTCAGTAAGTGGAACCGTCGGAATTCCCATTCGTCCGGCTGCCGCCGATTTCAGAAACGATTCGCGTACTACTTGCGCCGCATACGGCACCGAAACCCGGTCCAGATCTTCGTTTAAGGCACTCACCAGAATCGTCTTCCAGAAGCGCTCGATTGCATGATTGGTTTGTCCATGCCGCTTCAGCCAATCGAGAAACGATTCGCCGCGATCGGCTGGCGTCGCCGGAGCCAGCGCGATCATCGCCCGGCTGATTGCGAGTTTGTCAGCAGAGTTGAGGCAGGCAGCGCGCAGGAAGGAAGGAGCCGTGTGCAGCGGTGCAGGCAGCATAGACGGACCAATCACCGATGCGCGTCCACCCGGCTCCAGAAATGTCAGATTCTCGTACCACCGAATTTTGCCATCGACTCCGGTGCGCCGGTAAAAGTCGATGAGGTTCGTGCAGCAGCCCAGCAGTACATGCTGGCAGTTATCAACGATCTCGCCCGTTCCCGGATGCTGGTAGGAAGACGCACGTCCGCCCAGATAAGGACGCCGCTCAAACAGAGTCACGCGAAATCCGGCGTTTGCCAGGGCGCATCCAGCGGCCAATCCGGCCAATCCCCCGCCGGCAATGGCGACTGTGCCCGGAGCTGCTGGATTCGAAGTCGCAGTGTTTGGATTGAAAGGCGGTTGCATGGAAGGGCGGTTCATCAAAACAGGCGCTTCAACATTCCTTTGCCCATCACTCCGAGCTTTTCGGGAACTGTCAATCGGATACGCCCTCTAAACACGTCGTAATCGTTGGCGGCAATTTTTTCGAGGAGACGGCGATAGATTGTGATCAGCACCCACAGGCCGGGCTGGCTGTCCTCACTCACCAGCGGGATCAACTCTTCGCCGGCCTGATAGCATTCGCGCGCCCGGTCGGCTTCCATCGCCAATAACGGCCGAATGCGGGAAATCTCCGGTGCCGCCAGATCTCCTGCCCGGAGCCCGAACTGCACCAGGTCTTCTTCCGGCAGATAGACCCTGCCCATGGCAACGTCTTCTTTCACGTCGCGAATAATGTTCGTAAGCTGAAACGCCAGGCCGCAGCGCTCAGCGAGCGCTTCGGCAGCCGGATCGCGATACCCGAAAATACGAATGCAAACCAGGCCAACCACCGAAGCTACGCCGTAGCAATACTGCCGCAAATCCTCGAACGTCCGGTAGCGCGCAATCAGAGCGAAGCCTGCAGTCTGGGAAGACGGTAGTCGAGAAGCCTGCAATTGGGCATTCTGTTCGGTGCTCTGCTCGAGGTCCGCCGCCGTTCCAAACGCGAGCTGGTCGAGAAGGCCAACAGGAATCTGGTAGCGCCGCTGCGCATCGGTCAGTGCCATCAGCACCGGGTCATCGGTGGGTTGGCCGGCCAGTGCACGGTGAACTTTGTCCAGCCATTCCGCCAGCTTCTTTTGACGATCTTCGATACTTAGCGCGTTGTCATCCGTGATGTCATCGCATCGCCGCATGAACGCATACACCGCCGCCAGGGCGTTGCGCTTTCGGGGAGGAAGTACCCAAAACCCGTAGTAGAAATTCTTGGCCGCCGAACGCGCGATGCTCCGGCATACCGAATACGCCATCCTGATTTGTGAACGGGTGGGAGCGAATTGCGCCGGAGCATTTCCCACGGCCGTGCTCATCGCAGTTTCCCTAATGCCGCGCGCGCCACCAGCGCCAGCTTTCGCGTCTTCGAGATTGCGGGGCGTCTGCCGAGCACCGCGTACCCCTGGCGCTCGATCGCGTTTAGAATCTCCTGGCCGCCGCGGCTGAATAGTTCAATGTCGATCGCCAGCTTGCGGTCGACCATCTTTACCAGCGGCAATCCCTGCGCAAACCATTGCCGCGCTCGCTCGACTTCAAAGCGCATCATCTGGCAAAACGCGGCGGAATTTTCGCCATCGCGAATGGTACCCTCAGCCACGCCGAATCGCCCCAGGTCCTCGAGCGGGAGATAAATTCGTCCCTTCTGAAAGTCCGCACTCACGTCCTGCCAGAAGTTTGCGAGTTGCAGCGCGGTGCAAGTGTAATCGGAGAGGGCCTGCCGCTCCGCATCGCAATACCCACACAAATAAAGCACCAGATGCCCGACGGGATTCGCTGAATAGTGGCAATAGCCCAGCAGATCGGTGAAGGTTTCGTAACACCCAGTGCTTTGATCCTGCCGGAACGCCGCCAGCAGGTCCGCAAACTCCCGCTTTGGAATGTCGAATTCCCGTACAGTTTCAGCGAGCGCCACAAACACCGGATGCCGCGGATTGCCGTCATAGCAGGCATTCAACTCCCCCTCCCACTGGTCGAGGAGTTGCAAAGACGTCGCCGGGTCGCCGATCTCATCTCCCAGATCGTCGGAGATTCGGCAATACGCGTAAACATTAAAGAAATGCTGGCGCAAACGTTCCGGAAGAAACCACGAAGCGACCGAAAAATTCTCGTAGTGGGAACGGGCCAGACGACGGCAATATTCGCGCGCCTCCGCCAAAGTGGGTGCAACCTGCGGAATCGAGTACTCCGGCGGTAGCGCACTCCAGGCCGAGGAGAGCGGCACAGTCGGGGAGTGGCTGCTCGCGGTCGTCATCCAATGTTCAATATATTCATAATGCCGTCCGAAGCAAAGCGAAGGACCCATGCGTTCTGCCAGCCCAGGAAACATGCATGGATCCTTCGCTTCGCTCAGGATGACAATCGGGCCCGATGTCCGAATTGACAAGACGCGACGCTAATGGCCGGGAATAATCGCGGTCTTGATGTCTCCGTTGCGGTTCAGCATGTGGCGCAGCACGTCGTGCAGTCGCGAAAGCGGCGCCTCGCCAGTGATGTAGTCCGTGCCGCAAACCTTTTTCTCGGCGATCAGGTTAAACGCACGCCGCACAGTCTCGGGCGTGTGGTGGAACGTCCCTTTCAACGTAATCTCGGAATAATGCAGCCGGTTCGTGTCCAACTGCACTTTGGTTCCCGCGGCACAACCGCCAAAGAAGTTCACCGTCCCGCCCTTGCGGACCATCTGTACCGCCCACTCCCACGCCTCCGGGCGGCCAACGGCTTCAATCACCACATCCGCGCCCCGCCGTTCCGGGCTCAATTCACGCACTGCTTCCACCGGATCCTTCACCTGCGTAATCTGCACAACCTCGTGCGCACCCTTGCGTCGCGCCAGCGTGACCTGCGAATCACGCTTCACGACAGCGATCACATTGCATCCGATTGCCTTGGCGACCTGCACAAACATGAGCCCAATCGGACCGCCGCCAATCACCGCCACTGTATCCCCAATTTCAACGTTCGTCTCATGCAGCCCGCGCAGCACACAGGCCAGCGGCTCGGTCATGGCCGCGTCTTCGAAGCTCACATGCGCGGGCACAACCAGCATATTGGTTTCGACAATGCGCCGCGGCACACGGATATATTCCGCGTACGCGCCATTGTTAAACAGCAGGTCTTCGCAAAGATTCCCCTGGTGTTTGGAGCAGTAGAAGCACATTCCGCAGGGCGCGGAATTGAGCGCCACTACACGCATCCCCTTCTTGAACCCGCGCACCCCTTCGCCCACCTGCTCCACCGTCCCCGCTAGTTCATGTCCGAACAGAGCAGGTGGCACAATCATGCGGGCATGGTATCCCCGCTGGTAGACCTTTAAATCCGTGCCGCAGGTTAGCGCGACATGCACTTTTACCAACACTTCGCCGTCGCCTACGCGCGGAATCGGCACTCGCTCGATCTTGATATCTTCTTTGCCGTACAGGACGGCTGCCGTCATCTTGCCAGTCACAGTCAATGTCCTTCCCACGCGCTCGACCCCACCGCGCCAAAACCGGGTGTGCCGGGGGCCCATGCGCTGCCCGGCTGGATAACAACCTTCATCGAGTCCGGCTGCGGATGGGCAGCCAGCCTGAGCGCTTCCACGCTACCCTCCAGGGGGAAGCGATGGGTAATTAGACGCTCCAAATCCATTTCGCGGCTCATCACAAACCGCACCGACTCCTCCTGCAAGGCGACAGACGCACTATAGGAGCCCAACAAGGTCTTCTCATCCACGCACACCGCCGCTGGATCAATCGTCGCCTCGCCACGCGCCGTTTGCGCAAATAGCAAAACGCGTCCTCCCGGACGCGCCGCCTCCATCGCCGGACGAATCAGACTGCTCCCGCCGACTGCCAGAATCACAGCGTCAGCCCCGCGCCCTTCGGTCATTCCGCGCACCGTTTGCCCGGCATCGGCTTTCGCAGCATCAAGTGTCAGGTTGAGTCCAAAGCTCTTAGCTATTGTAAGCCTCGCAGGATACAAATCGGAAGTAATCACCCGCGCACCCGCCCGCTTCGCCAGCCTCGCCAGGATCAAACCGATAGGGCCTTGCCCGATGATGAACACTGTTTCGTCCGGCAGCAGACAGAGCGTTTCAATTCCCTTCAGACAAGTGTTGACCGGTTCTACGAAACAGGCTTGTTCGAAAGAAACTCCGTCCGGTATCGGGACCGTTCCCTTCTGCACAATCCAATCCATTACGCGCACGTATTCCGCAAATCCTCCACCGGAGGCCTCGAAACCCGCCGTGCAACCCACTTTCTTGTAGGTCGCGCACTGGGCAAACGTCTGGTGGCGGCAGTAGTAGCACTCGCGGCACGGAATATGATGAAACACCATGACGCGGTCACCGACCGCGTACTCGCGCACGCTTTCGCCAACCTTCGCCACCACGCCAGAAGTTTCGTGCCCAAAAATGCGCGGCGCGGAATGCGATCCGGTAGAGATCTTCTTCAGGTCCGTCCCGCAGATTCCGCAAGTGTGCACCCGCACGAGCATCTCGCCCGCACCAATCTCGGGCACCGGGACCTCTTCCAGCCGCACATCGTTTACGCCGCGATACACGGCCGCCTTCATGGTGGCCGGAATCCGCCCAACGCCGCTCTCCACCGCAACTGGCCCAACCATCGCCATCAGCAATAAACCGCCTCTCAACTCAATATTCGCCGCGACGACACTGAGGGTGCCCCACCCAGGCTCGGTTTGGATGGGTTCATCGCGGGGTCGCAGTTCGCCCGACTCACACTTTCACGCTTCAAATAATTCTCAACCGCCGCGCACAGTGCCCGACTCGCTTTCGCACTATTGCGCGCCATGGCAATCGTCCGTCCCCAAAGCCACGGACGCACCCCAACATGCAACGCGAACGCCGCCGGCCGAAACTGCCCATCGCTCGCAACAAATCGGTCCACCGGCGGCATCGGAAACTCGAGTTCATCGGAAATCGACTTCAAGGCGGCAAACTCGAGTCCGTGGGCCTGCGCTCCAAGCGCCACCGATGCACCTTCCATATCCACCGCGATCGCTCCGTATGCGATTGCCAAGCGCCGCTTCGCTTCCCGGTTCGCCACCCCCAGGGAGCTGACCAGCGTTCCATCTCCCGAGCCCGTATCCATGCGCGAACCGTCGGCACTGTTAACAACCACGCGAGGCTCTACAATATCGGCTACTCTCAGCGACGCATCCAGCGCCCCCGCAAATCCCACCGAAACCACCCGCGCCGGCCGCGTTTCCTGAATCACCGCTTCGGTCGCCCGCCGTGCTGCCTCGGCTCCAATCCCGCCACAGATCAAAACCGGTTCGCCATTTTCCCTGGCGTTATTTTCTGGATTGCCTGAGCAGAAAATCCGGTACCACCGTCCACTATGCTCGATCTCGCGAACCTTCCATGCCCGAACCAGCGGCGCAACTTCCCGTTCTATCGCCGCCACCAGCGCCAGCCTAGACATATCCATTCGCCCGGAACCACTCCACCGACCGCCGCAGCGCTCCATCCACCGGAACCGTCTGCCAGCCCAGTTCCCGCTCCGCCTTCGCCGAGGTCACGAACATCATCTTTCGTCCCATCCGCACGGCATCGATCGTCGCGCGCGGCTCGCGGCCCAACAGCCGGCCGGTGACTATCTCATCTACTACGCCCGTGGCAAGGGCGAACACGTACGGCAGTTTCACGGTCGGCGACTTCAGCCCCGTAATCGCCGCCAGCCGGTCCAGAATCTGTTTCAATGTTAGATTCTCGCCGCCCAAAATATAGCGCTCGCCGCGCTTCCCTTTTTCGAGCGCCAGAACGTGCCCGCGGGCGCATTCGGTCGCGTCCACCAGGTTCAGTCCCGTCTCCACGTAGGCGGGAAACCTTCGCTTGAGAAAATCCAGCACGATCCGCCCAGTCGGAGTCGGCTTCACATCGCGTTCGCCGACCGGCGTCGTCGGATTCACGATCACCACATCGACTCCCGACTTCGCCGCCTCGAGCGCGACTTGCTCCGCCATGAACTTCGAGCGCTTATAAGGTCCGATCATGTTGGTCAGCGTCACCGGGCTGTCCTCGTTTGTCAAAGACTCGTCCGCCAAATGCCCGCCACCGTGCCCGTTCGATCCAAAGCCCATCGTGGCCACGCTTGACGTGTACACGACGCGCCGCACGCCCGACTTCCGTGCGGCTTCAAGCAGCGTTCGCGTGCCCTCGACATTCGACCGGTACATCTCGGCCGGATCGCGCACCCAAAGCCGATAGTCAGCCGCTACGTGAAACACCACCTCGCAGCCCGAAATCGCCTTCTCGATCGAAGCCGGGTCGCGCAAATCTCCCAGCGCGCGCTCGGTATTCAAATCCGCAATATTCCGCAGATCGCTCGAAGCCCGCACCAGCAGCCGCAACTCGACTCCCTGCGCGGCCAGCACGCGCGCCACGTGACTGCCCAAGAACCCGGTAGCGCCAGTGACGAAAGCCTTCAAAGCAGCTCTCAGTTCTCAGATGTCAGTTCTCAGTAAAATCAAACCCCAATTCACCGCGCAGGAACTGACAACTGAGAACCGACAACTAGTTCTTCTCCGCCATCACCTTCGCATAGGTCGTCAGCGCAATGAGCGGGAAATATTGCCGGTACAGATGGTATTTGAGATAAAACACGCGCGGAAATCCTGTCCCCGTGAAGAACGCTTCATCCCACGAACCATCTTTCTTCTGCGTGCGCAAAAGATACGCGATCCCGCGGGCCACGCACTCGCTGCGCGTGTCCCCCACCGCCAGCAATCCCATAATCGCCCATGCGGTCTGCGAAGCCGTGCTGTCGCCCTGACCGCGCAGATTAGGATCGTCATACGATCCAACCGTCTCTCCCCATCCGCCGTCGGGATTCTGCACCATGCGCAGCCACTCCGCCGCCTGCTGGATCATCGGTTCGTTCCGGTCCACGCCCATCGCTTCCAGACCCCGCAGCACCAGCGCCGTCCCGTAGATGTAGTTCACGCCCCAGCGCCCAAACCAGCTTCCATCGGGCTCCTGCTCATCGCAAATAAACTGGATCGCCTTCTTCACCGCCGGACGATTCTTGTCATATCCATAAGTCGCCAGACATTCCAGAATGCGCCCCGTAATGTCGACCGTCGGCGGATCGAGCATGGCGTTGTGATCGGCGAACGGCACGTACTGAAACACCATGCGGTCATTGTCTTTGTCAAACGACGCCCAGCCGCCGTTTTTGCACTGCATCGACAATATCCAATCAATGGCCCGCTGCACCGACTCCGACTGATAGCGCCCGTTCGGATGCTCCACCCGGCTCAATCCCAGGCAAACCATGGCCGTGTCGTCCACATCCGGATAAAACTCGTTGTTGAACTCGAAGTACCACCCGCCTGGTTCGCCCTTCGGGTTCTTGACCTTCCAGTCGCCCGGCCTGCGCACCTGTTTCTGCAGGATCCACTCCGCGCACTTCACCAACCGCGGATCGTTCGCCGGAACCCCAGCCTCCCCCAAAGCAAACAGCGCATAGGCCGCATCCCACACGGGAGACATGCAAGGCTGCATCCGGAACGTATCGCCTTCTTCAATCCCCAGCTTTTCAAATTCATCCAAAGCCCGAATCACCTGCGGATCATCGAGCGAATATCCCAGACAGCGCAGCGCGATGATGGCGTTCATCATGGATGGGTAGATTGCACCCAGCCCGTCACTCATCTCAAAGCGTTCCAGCATCCACTTCTCAGCCCGCTTGAGCGCGACTGAGCGCAGCGGCCGTACGTGCACACGCTCGAACCAGTGCACCATCCGGTCGATCCCCAGGAAGAAATTCCGCCACGAAATCCGCTTCTTCGCCCAATGCAGATGCATGCGCGACTTGTCACGCCCGCCGACAAAGAGCTCTTCGACACCCATCTCATCGGGAATCTTCTTGAAGGGCTTTTTCGCGTAGCAGATCGACAGCGGAACCAGAATGGCGCGCGACCACGAAGAGATTTCGTAGATATTGAACCAGAACCAGTTTGGAAACAGCACGATCTCCGGAGGCACCGCCGGCACAGCGTCGTAGTCGTACTGTCCAAAAAAGCAAAGATATATCTTGGTAAAGGTATTAACTTCGGTGACGCCACCCATCTCCAGAATCTTTTTGCGCGCAAGCACAAGCGCAGGATGGTCGGCCGTAAATCCCGCCAGCTTCAGTCCGAAATAAGCCTTGACCGAAGCCGAGACGTTCGAGGGGCCGCTGACATAAATGCTCCAGCCGCCATCTTCATTCTGATGGTTCAAAATGTAGCGTGCCGCTTTCCGGAAGCGCTCCTCGTTCCCGGTGCCGAGCAACGCGTGCAGCAGAATGTAATCC
>JBAQJU010000232.1:0-43164 GCA_049300475.1 Terriglobales bacterium
CGCCTTTGCTCCACGCTTCTTTCAGACCCCGCCTCGCGACGACGCCCTTGCGCTTCGCTATCACTTCACCTCCATCAGGTTGTGAAGAGGACTTTCACCTCCCAGCTGTCGAACATGCTCGGCACACAAAAAAGCCCTGGCGCCGATCGCTCGGCCCAGGGCTCGTTTCTCTTACGATGACCTGTTCAGTTATTTAGTTATGAATGATGCAGTTATTGCAGTCCGGCACTTACTCCTGACTCCGTCTTCCGGAAGTACCCCTCTTCATAGCCAGACTTGAGCACCTGCCCGTTCTGGACAATCACGCTCAAACGCCCGGTGAAGCGAAGTCCACGCAGCAACCGCTCGATCGCCGCCGAAAGAACCTCCGCCGATCGAACCTTGCGGCGAAACTCGGCGAAGCTCTTTTCTTCATCGTTGTAACTCTCTACATCCATCATAAAATAAAATGCCTTTCCTGCGATATAAGTGCGTCGTGAAACATATAATTCTTTGATCGTGACCTTATTGACGCCCTAAGTCAAGAGATTATTTGTGAAGCCCCTATTCTCGTCGAGTGCTCTAGATGGGCTATACAATCGTCCAGTGCTATAGTTTTGTGCTATACTTTTCCATGAAATTTCGGGCGCTTCAGGAAAATCTTCGGCAAACGCTCTGGGATCGCATTAATTCTGGCGAGATCACGGGCCTCCTTCTCGCCGAGCAGACGGGCTTCAAGCAGGCTCATATCTCCAATTTCCTCAATCGCAAGCGCGGACTTAGCCTGGAAGGAATGGATAACGTCCTCAACGTTCAGCACCTCTCCGTACTCGATCTCATCGATCCATCTGAAGTCAACCAGCGGGCCTCAATTCTGCCTCCTAGTGAGGACGAATTCGATAATATTGTGGTCACTGATCCCCAAACCGCCGCCAGCGAAACCCGCATCGCGAGTATGCATGTCAACGAAATCCTGAAGTTTAAGAAGAGTTTCCTCAATCGCCTGAAAGAAGAGATGCAAGGCGATCGTAGCGGTTGGGACCGTTTTGTCATTATCAAAGTAGACGCGCAAGATGGAATCAGCATGTATCCGCGCCTGCAGCCGGGCGCCACTGCTTTGCTTGACCGCCATTACAATTCTCTGAATCCGTATCGCAAGGGCGAAACTAACATGTATGCCGTTCGTAAGAATGGAACGTCTACCATAAGGTATGTCGAGCTTTCCGGTGGTCAAATCGTTTTGCGCCCCCATAACCAGACTTCGCCAGTGGAGGTACTTGCCATGGGGGATGGGATAAATCCCACCAGTTGCATTATTGGAAGAGTTTGTTATGTAGGGAATGAAACATAACAGTGAGCTGGAGCACTGTTTTATAACTTCATAGGTCTCGGATGTATCGTCATCCATCTGCGATGACAGGATAATATTATTCGCTTGTGGCAATATGTTTGCTACGCTCTACGCCAACATCGTTGCCTCTTCGTCCTGCTTCAGTTTGTGAAACGAAAAACGTTGATCTCAGCGAGCACTACGCCTGTGAACCTTATGAATAGGAAATTCTCGGCTTTTATCCTGATCGTGCTTTTTGCCCCTCTGCCATCCTTTGCACAGCATGCCGCCTCCGAGCCGGTCCTCGCTGTTTCTGACATGGACAAGACGGTTGACCCATGCGTGGACTTCTACACCTACTCCTGTGGCGGATGGATGAAAAATAATCCCATCCCCCCCGACCAGGCAAGCTGGAGCACATACGGCAAACTGGAGGACGAAAACCGCGCGCAATTGCGGACGATTCTCGAAGAATCCGCCAAAAGTACCACTCAGAATGCGGTCACTCAGAAGATTGGCGACTACTATGCCTCATGCATGGACGAGCCAGCGATTGAGAAACTTGGCGCCAAACCTCTCCAACCGGAACTGGCGCGAATCGCGGCTCTGAAGTCCAAGCAAGAGTTTGCGGAATACGTCGCCACCACCCAGTACCCGCCTTCGCTCTACGGCGGAGGGATCCTTTTCACGTTTCGCTCGACTCAGGACTTCAAAGACTCAAAGCAGGTCATTGCCGAAATCGATCAGGGCGGACTCGGTCTTCCCGATCGTGATTACTATCTGAAGGACGATGCCAAATCGCAAGAGTTGCGCAAGGCCTATGTGGCTCACGTCGCCAAGATGTTCGAACTCTTGGGAGACTCACCCGACGACGCGGCCAACGAAGCCGCCACTGTCATGCGCATTGAGACCGCGCTTGCCAAGGGCCAGATGACCCGCGTCGAGCGCCGCGATCCCCCCAATCTCTATCACAAGATGAGCGCAGAAGAACTGCGGAAATTGGTTCCTGTATTTGAGTGGAACGCATATTTCACAAAAACCGGCGCCGGGTCGTTGCCGTCGCTCAACGTCGTCACGCCCGATTATTTCCGCACCCTGAATGACGAGATTGCGAAGGAAAGCCTGGCGGACTGGAAGACCTACCTGCGCTGGCATGCCACGCACGAAGCCGCCAACGACCTTTCATCCGCGTTTGTCAAAGAAAATTTCAATTTTTACGGCAAAACGCTGCGTGGAAGGCTGGAATTACCCCCGCGCTGGAAGCGCTGTACCAATGACGTCGATGGAGATTTGGGAGAGGCCCTCGGCCAAGCCTACGTTGCCCGCTACTTCAGCCCCGAAGCAAAGCAGGCCGCTCTAAAGATGGTAAGAGAAATCGAGGTCTCCATGCAGACTGAAATCCAGACCCTGCCCTGGATGCAGGAGGCCACCCGTCAGCAGGCGCTCATCAAGTTGCACGCCATCGCCAACAAGATTGGCTATCCCGACAAGTGGCGCGACTACAGCACGCTCCAGATCGTGCGTGGCGACCACATCGGCAATTCCGAACGAGCCTCCTGGTTCGAGTTTCGCCGTTGGCTGGCGAAGATCGGCAAACCCGTCGACCGGAATGAATGGGACATGACTCCCCCAACCATCAACGCCTATTACGACGATCAGAAAAATGACATCAATTTCCCCGCGGGAATTCTGCAACCGCCCCTGTTTAGCCCCTTGTCGGATGCCGCGCCTAACTATGGAGACACCGGCGCCACCATGGGTCACGAACTGACTCACGCCTTCGACGACGAGGGCAGCCAGTTCGACGCGCAAGGCAATCTGCGCAATTGGTGGACGGACGCCGATCGCAAGGAGTTCGAAAAACGTGCCCAGTGCGTAGTCGACCAATATTCCGGCTATACGGTCATCGACGACATCAAAATTAATGGCAAATTGACAAACGGCGAGGATCTGGCGGACTTGGGCGGAACCCTACTCGCCTATCTCGCCTGGAAGCAAGATACCGAAGGTCAAAAGCTCCAGCCGATTGACGGTTTAGCGCCCGATCAACGCTTCTTTATCGCTTACGCGCAGAGCTGGTGCGCCAACGTGCGCGATGAGGATAAGCGTCTCCGCGCCACCGTCGATCCGCACTCACCCGACAAGTATCGCGCCAATGGCGTGGTATCGAACATGCCTGAATTTCGCGCCGCATTTCATTGCCACTCCGGCCAGCCCATGGTGCGCGAGAACAGCTGCAAAGTCTGGTAAGAAAAAACTCTGCGTGATCGCTAGGTGCCCCAGGTTCGCGCCCGTTCTTTGGGCGCTAACCTGGGCGCAGCAGACTGACGACAGACAAGCGGTTCGTAGCTCCCAACTCGCGTCCAGGGCCGCGCTCCAGATCTGTTACGAAACTCAATGACGCACGAGCGATGAAACACACCGATCTTGACCCGCGGAGCGGCGTCATTCGTTAGCCAGCGTGTGAGCGCTAGGCGGGCCCTCACTCCCGCCCAACCCCCAGCGCATCGGCCACACGGTTGATGTAGTTAAACCAGGCTGCGATCAGCGTAATCTGCAAAATGGCCTGATCGTCGAAGCCCGAGGCGCGCAGCTTTTCGTGATCGTCTTTCCTGACCATGGTCGCATCCTTGGTCAGCTTGACCACATAATCCAACATGACTCGCTCTTCCGGCGTGATCGGGGCGGTCGTGTAATCCCGCTTCAGCGCTTCGACCAGCTCCCTGTCAAGGGTAACGCGACGCAGAAACTCTGCGTGCGACTCGATTCAATACCCGCACCGGTTGGTCACTGAAACCACCGTCGCAATCATCTCGTGATGCCGCCGCCGCAGCGGCAATTCGGGTGACATCAGCGCCCCGAAGGTCGAAAAAGCATGGTGCAGCGCTTGCGGAATCAGCGAGTGCGACGCCACAATCTCCGAGCCTCCTCCTTCCGCCGCGTGGATCGGCACCGCATACTCCTGCGGATAGAGTGCCTTCTGGCCCTCTATGGCATCGCGCAATTGCTGGTCCCCCTCGGGGACAGGTATAGTGCGTATCCAAGTCATAGTGAGAGCTGCCTTTAACAGGGGTGGCCGGAATTCCGGCGTTGTGACACCCTACCTAAGGGGCCGTCGATCTGCCAATAGTTGGAAAACACTACGGAAACCCGCCGCTGGTAGCATAATTAAGGAAGTGAGGGCGGAGAACATTCACTTGTGACGTAGCTCACCGCGCCCCGGTTTCCGGGACGCTACTGTCGGTGCCAACGGGCAAGCGGTCAAACGGCGGTTTTTCGCCCGACAATCAATTTCAGGAGCTTCAGTATGCCTCAGGATACTGTAACAATCACCGATAACCGTACCGGGCAGAACTACACTCTGCCCGTTGAAAACGGAACGATCCGGGCGATGGATCTGCGCAAAATTAAAACCGGCCCGGAAGATTTCGGGCTCATGACCTATGACCCAGCCTTTATGAACACCGCTTCGTGCCGCAGCGCAATCACCTACATTGACGGAGATCGCGGCATCCTCCGCTACCGCGGCTATCCCATCGAAGTGCTGGCCGAGCATTGCACCTTCCTTGAAGTCGCCTACCTCCTTCTGTTCGGCGAGTTGCCCACCGCTCCCCAGCTCAAAGAGTGGGTGAATGAGATCACCCATCACACCATGATTCACGAAAGCACCAAAAAGTTCATGGAAGGCTTCCGCTATGACGCCCATCCCATGGCCATGTTCGTGAGCACGGTAGCGGCGCTCTCCGGCATCTATCCTGATTCTCGCCAGATTCACGATCCCGCCAACCGCCTTCATCAGATCAAGCGTCTCATCGGCAAGGTACCCTCGATCGCAGCCATGTCGTACCGGCACAGCGTCGGTTTCCCTTACGTCTATCCCGATAACGACCTCTCCTATCCTGAAAACTTCATGAACATGCTCTGGAAGATGGTCGAGCCAAAGTATGCGGCCAATCCCGTCATCGCGCGTGCTCTCGACATTCTTTTCATCCTGCACGCCGACCACGAGCAGAACTGCAGTGCCAACGCAATGCGGGCCGTGGGGAGTTCGCAAACCGATCCGTACCTGGCGACTGCGTCTGCGGCATCCGCTCTCTCGGGACCGCTCCACGGCGGAGCCAATGAAGAAGTTCTTCGCATGCTTGACGAGATCGGCTCCAAGGACAATGTGCCCGCCTACATCAAGAAGATCAAGGAAGGCAAAGGCAAGCTGATGGGCTTCGGCCATCGCATCTACAAGAATTACGATCCGCGCGCCAAAATCATCAAGTGGACCGCCGACCGCGTGTTCGAAGTCACCGGCCGCAACACGAAGCTCGAAATCGCTCTCGAACTCGAGCGCATCGCATTGCAGGACGACTATTTCGTCACCCGCAAGCTCTATCCCAATGTCGATTTCTACTCCGGCATCATGTACCAGGCGATGGGCTTCCGTCCGGAGATGTTCACGGTGCTGTTCGCCATCCCGCGCACCTGCGGCTGGCTGGCCCAATGGCAGGAGATGCTGACCGATCCCGAGCAGAAGATCGCCCGCCCACGTCAGGTCTGGATCGGCCACGAAACCAGGGAATTCGTTCCCATGGAGAAAAGGAGCGCCGCGCCCGTAGCCGCGCGCTAAGCCAGGTGTGGCGCGGACCTGCCCTGAACACAGTCCCCGCCCCCGCGAAAAATGTGGCGCGGGCAACTCTCTGTCCGCGCCACCATCTTCTGCCCAACTGCCTCAGCGCATTGTGTCTACCCCTTCACACGCCACAAAGGACGGCAGTCGTTTCAACCGTGGGTATCGTTTTGAAGATTGCGGGGAAATGGTGACTTCTCAAGTGGATCCAGTCGTTGTGGTTGGTGTAACCCGCGATATCACTCATCGGCCAAAGCGTCTCTGAAGAGCTTGACTTAAGCCTCTGCCTGAATTCAAATTAAGACCAGAGCACACATCGTGCTACTGTCCGACCCGCTCTTTGACAGCTTGGTTTTACATGTAACTGTAATCATCTCAAGATTTTAGGGTCGAAGTGGGAGGGCCTCGCAGCCTGCCACAAGCGCCACTCGTGTAAGTCATTGATTTCACGTAATTCTGGACGCCCCGCACGCCCTGAGAAACCAGGATAACCGCCGGAAATGTCAGAATCCGGTCCCTAACTCCTTATTCTGGAATATTTTACGTATAAGTCATTATTCTGGAATATTTTGCAAGGAATTTTCCGCTAAATCGATGATTCCAATAGATCGAAGGGGGTGGGGGTATTAACCACTCAATCACCGCGCTACCCTGCTCAATTAAAATGCGCCTGTGACCTCATCCTCATCCTATCGCGGTCGTCTCGCTCCTTCGCCGACTGGCCTTCTCCACCTCGGCCACGCGCGTACTTTCTGGATCGCCGCCCAGCGCGCCCGCGAACATCGCGGAACTCTCATTATGCGCAACGAAGACCTCGATCCCCAGCGATCCCGCGCCGAATTCACGCGGGCGATGATGGAAGACTTGAAGTGGCTCGGAATCCGCTGGACGGAAGGTCCCGATTGCGCCGGAGACTATGGCCCTTACGAGCAGAGCAAGCGGCGCCCGCACTATCTGCAAGCGTGGCGTCGATTGCGCGACCGTGGGTTCATTTATCCGTGTACCTGCTCCCGCAAAGACCTCGCTCAGTCGGCCAGCGCGCCCAAGGATCTGGACGACGAGTCAATCTATCCGGGAAATTGCCGTGCCCGCCACGACGCCGCCACGTACGCTGAACCTGCGGGCGTGAACTGGAGGTTTCGCGTGCCGGATGATGAGGAACTCACCTTCATTGATTTGAATCTCGGCGAGCAACGCTACGTGGCCGGAAAGGATTTCGGCGATTTTCTCGTCTGGCGGCGTGATGACGTCCCAGCGTATCAACTGGCAGTCGTCGTCGATGATGCCGCCATGCGCATCTCCGAGGTAGTGCGCGGCGCCGATTTGCAGAAGTCGACGGCCCGACAACTGCTGCTATCGCGCGCTCTCGGGTTCTCCGTTCCCGACTATTTTCACTGCGAGTTGGTGCGTGACGCTTTGGGTGTTCGCCTCGCAAAGAGAAACGATGCCCTGAGCATCAGGCATTTGCGGCGCAGCGGAATGTCGCCCCAGAGTGTGCTCGAACAAGCCATGCGATCCAACGGTGGCGACAGATAGGGAAGTTCTGATTAAGGCCATGGATCCCCCGTGCACCTCCGTGAACCACGGTTTATGGTTGATGCGTTTTGCCGACACTAGTCAGAGTTTCCTCAGGTAACCACGGCATGTTACCGGCGTAAGCGCAATGCCGCAGAAGTCAGCGCTACCATGAAATCGTCTAAGGGTTCCTTCTTAATAGAAGGATGAACTATGCGCCGAATTTTCAGCCAGAGTTTTCACGTCCGTATTTTTCTGACCGTGTTGGCAACGTTGCTCTTGGCAATTCCAGCGGCTTATGGCCAGTCGCTCGGCGACGTGGCACGCGAGAACCGTGAGCAGAAAGCTGCCAATGCGTCTCCGCCGCCCAAAGTGATCACCAACAAATCCCTGCCCAAAGATCCGGACGCAGTGGCAGGCTCGAGCGCCGGCAAAAGTCAGACGCAAGCACAAACGGAACCGTCGCCCGCAAATGCGGAATCCAGCAAACAGGCTGCCCGACAGCGCGCAGCGGAACGACGCGCCGCCCAACAATGGAAGCAAAAGATCCTGGCGCAAGAAAACACAATCGCCAATCTGAGGTTGCGGGCCGACAAGCTGAAAGCCTCCATTCATTTCGTCGATCCCAACAATTACTACCCATACGATTCCAACAGCGCCTACACAGGCTTGGCCGAGAACCGTTATCAGGCGCGCCAACTCGAGCGCCTCGCGCAGATGCGGCAGCAACTCGACCAGCAGAAGAAAAAGCTCGAAGACATGCAGGAAGCCGCTCGCCACGCCGGCATGCACACAACGGTGTACGATCCGTAGCCGCCACACGCTTTCACGGGATGGGCAACCGCGATTGCGTTCTTCGCTCGTGCAGGTTGCGCTCCTGCAAGTCCGATGCCTTTAGCCGACTTCGCAGGCACGGCTATTTTGGCGTTCGCCAAGACGTTACACGCGTCAAAACCTGCGGTTTACGCCACTTTTCGGGGGTATCTTTCTTGGAAACCGCATAAAATATGGAGAAATTGCTACTTTTCCACAGCGGCGTGAGTTAAGATGCGCTCGAACCAATCATTTAGTCGCTTCCTGAAGGAGGAATTCATGGCTTCTGGTATGACCAAAACCCAACTCACTCGTCATCTGGCCGAGAAACTCGGCTCCAACAACAAGACCGCAGCAACGTTTCTAGAGCACCTCGCTGACGTTGCGATCAAAGAGACCAAGAAGAACGGTGTATTCGTTGTGCCCGGTCTCGGACGCCTGGTGAAAGCGCACCGCAAAGCTCGCATGGGCCGCAATCCGCAGACCGGCGAACCGATCCAGATCAAGGCCAAGACAGTCGTGAAGTTCCGCGTGGCCAAGGCCGCGAAAGACGCGATCGCACCCAAGAAGTAGTGCAGACCTTAATCTCTGCTAGAAATTGCGAGGGCCGGCGAAAGTTGCCGGCCCTTCGCCCTGGATGAGAGCTTCGAGCCGCGAGTTTCGAGCCGCGAGCAAGTCCGAACTCACGCGATGGTTGGGCGCGCTGCTTGCCGGTCGCTACACGATAATTTTCAGTTCTACCAGCTCTGCTTTGATCTTCCCGTTTTCGATGCACAGTTTTCCTACGCTCACCGGCAAATGAAACCGCCGCGGACCTGCGCTGCCTGGGTTGAAGTACAGCACGCCGTTCTTCATTTCGATCTTCGGTTGATGGCTGTGGCCGTAGATGACCACGCCGATTCCTGCGGCCTCGGGCTTTAAGTCAAGTTTGCCAAGATCATGCAGCATGTAAATTGAAAGGCCGCCGATTTCAACAACTTCAGTTTCGGGCAGACCTTGCGCCCACGATTGGGTATCGATGTTGCCGCGAATCGCAATGACTGGTGCAATCTGCGCGAGCGCGCCCAGTATTTCGGGCGCTCCCACATCTCCCGCATGCAGGATGCGATCGGTTCCGCGCAACGCTTCGACAGCTTCCCTGCGCAGCAGGCCGTGCGTGTCCGAGATGACCCCGAGGATCATGAGGAGTGTAATCCGATGTAAGAACCTATTTCACCACGGAGTCACCGAGACGAGGAGAAAACAGGGGATGTTTTTCTCCGTGTCCCGGTGCCACCGTGGTGATACAAATTGCGCACTTCGCCCTGCGCCCGATGATTCGTCACAAATCAGGAGATGCCAAGCTCACAGACGCGGAAGATGATTCTGCGGCTATACTCCGATGAATGCCTGAATCTCTCCCCGATCTGCTCGCCCCGCTCCAGCGCTACTGGGGATATGATTCTTTCCGCCCCAAGCAGGAGAATGTAGTCCGGAGCCTGCTCGGAGCGCACGATACTTGCGCGGTGATGCCGACGGGCGGCGGAAAGTCTTTGTGCTACCAGCTTCCCGCTGTGGTTTCCGGCAAAACGGCGGTGGTGGTTTCTCCTCTGATTGCGCTCATGCAGGATCAGGCCGCCCAACTGGCCCAAATGGGCATTCCCGCGGCCGCGATGAACAGTTTTCAGAATTCGTCCGAACGAAACATCGTGATGGGCAACGCCCGCAAGGGCGAATACCGGCTGATCTATCTTTCGCCCGAACGATTGGCTGCCGAGAATACTTTTGACTGGCTCGCCAACGTGCCCGTCGGATTCTTTGCCGTGGATGAAGCCCACTGCATTTCCGAGTGGGGACACGAGTTTCGTCCCGACTATCGCCAGCTGAGCCGGTTGCGCACGCGTTTCCCCGAGGTTCCGATTGCCGCATTCACCGCCAGTGCGACTCGCCAGGTGCGCCACGACATCCTGAAGCAGTTGCAGATGCGCGATCCTCATTTGTATATCGCGAGCTTCCATCGCAAGAACCTCAACTACATCGTGCACGAGTGCGATGCGCTCACGCAATTGGGATTGCTCGGTCGCGCCCTGCGCTATTACGACGAAGGGAACGTCATCGTTTATGCGCCGACGATTCGGCGCGTGGAAGAAACCGTCGAATACCTCGAGGAGGCCGGAATCACGGCGATCCCGTATCACGCGAAGATGGAAGCTCCGATGCGACGGCTGAACCAGGAGCGCTGGATGTCGGACGAAGTCCGCGTGCTGGTCGGGACGATTGCCTTCGGACTCGGCATCAACAAACCTTCGGTGCGCGCCGTGATTCATCTGTCTTTACCGAAATCGATTGAGCAGTATTACCAGGAGGCGGGGCGCGCAGGACGCGACGGTATTCCGGCGGATTGCGTGTTGCTCTGGCAGAAACGCGATCACGTTTTGCTCGAGTACTTCATCGGCAAAATTGAAGATGAAGCCGAGCGTGAGCGCTCCTGGGAACGCAAGCGCATCATCAGCCGCTTTGCCGATTCCAGAGGCTGCCGTCATCAGCAGATCTGCCTGCACTTCGGCGAGACACCGAAATGGGAGCGTTGCGGGACCTGCGACATTTGCGCGGCCAAGCCAGACTGGCTGAGCGAAAAAGCGCCAGCGCCGACGAGTGTTTCTGTGCCCAGGCGTAAGAAATTCGCGCGTTCGGCGCCCGAAGCTGATTTCCTGTCTCCCGCTCTGGCGGCGGATTTTGCCGCCGCGCGCGAAGTCGATCCGGCATTAGCCGACTACCTGCGCGAGTGGCGGCGCATTGTCGCGCGCGAAACCAAGGTTGCCGCTTTTGTCGTGCTGCACGACACAACGCTTGAGGAGCTGTGCCGGCGGCGCCCGAAGACTCGCGCTGAACTGATGCACGTGCGCGGGATTGGCGAGCACAAAGCCGACGTCTACGGAGCGGAGATTCTTCAGGCTCTACAAAACTTCGCTCAGGGAGCGCGCGCCACTTCGACCCTTTCCCGAGAGCCGACCCCAGGGGAACAAACGCTGCGGATGTTGCAGGAAGGCCGCACCTTCGAAGAGATTGCGCGCATCCGCGCGCGGCAGCTTTCTACGATTGTCGGGACGGTCGCCAACCTGGTCGAAACCGGGCAGGTGAAATTGGACCCGAAATGGATTTCTCCCGATGCCCAGTCGCTGATCGAAGCCGCATGCCTGAGCAAAGGGGGCGAGAGCCTACGAGAGATCAAGGAAGCCGTGCCTCCCTATGTCAGCTTCAATGACATTCGGCTGGTGGTGGCGGGCCTGCGGGCCGACCGTCGATTGGGAGCCAAGACGGCCTAGCGTCCCGTTCCAGAGATTCGCGCAGTAAGCGCGGTGCCCTTTTCGGGTGATAAAGCCCGTGCTTTTGGCACTGATTGCGGCCCGGCTGAAGCCGCGCCACGCGGCCGCCAATTGCGGGCTTCAGCCTCTACGGGACTTCGAGGCTGGCCCCGGGGTTTCTTTATGAAATAACGCTAGCAGCTCACCTCAGCCGTACGACGCGACCTGCTTCTCCGGCAGATTCTCCAGCAGGAACCTCGCCGCATTCTCTCCCATGATCAGCCGAATCTCCTGTTCGGAATAACCCGCATTCAGCATGGCATCGGCGATCTCAACCAAGCCCGTCGTGTCGAACGGCTCTGTAACCGCTCCATCGAAATCGGAGCCGAGCGCGACATGTTCCACGCCCACACGATCGAAGACATAGCGCATGGCTCTCACAATCGCCCGCGCGTCCGTGCCGCATGTTGCCGTATCCCAATATCCGATACCGATTAAGCCTCCCTTCGCGGCCACCGCCCGAATCTGCTCATCGGTCAGGTTCCGATTGTTATCGCAGGTCCCCTTCACGCCGGTATGAGGAATCACCACCGGTCCCGTCGCAATCGCCAGAACATCTTCAATCGTCTGGGGGGAGGCATGAGTGGATTCCGTGGCGATCATTCTAAAACGTGCAGAGCACGTTTACTTCGAGAGCGAGCCCAACGCCTCGCGGAACAACGCATCAAAAGTCTTTCCACTTGATTTAGGCGAACTCGAACTCGTCCCGCCTCGCGCCGTCAGCAGCGCCTTCTCGGCCGCCGCGCGCTGGTAGCCCAGATTGACAAGTGCCGAAACCACATCTTCCTCCACCGGAGTTGCCCGCGCCGGACTCGCTTCGGGTGCTCCCGCCGCAGCAGGAAGTTTCTCGCGCAACTCCAGCACCATACGCTCCGCCGTCTTCTTGCCGATTCCAGGAATCCGCGTGAGCCGCGCCAGGTCACCGCCGCGAATCGCCGTTACCATCTCGTCGGCTGGCATGCCGCTCAAGATCGTGATCGCCAGCTTCGGACCAATGCCGCTCACCGTCAGCAGTTTCTCGAAGAGATGTTTCTCCGCCAGGCGCAAGAACCCGTACAGGCTCAGTGCATCTTCGCGAACATGGGTGTGAATGTGCAGCGCGACCTCGCTGCCCGCCGCCGGCATTTCCGAAAATGTCGGTACGCTGATCGCCACCTCGTAACCGACGCCGTGCGTTTCCACGATCGCCTGATTCGGATGCTTCGCCAGCAGCGTTCCTCGAAGATGCGCAATCATCGGCGCTATTGTACGGCACAGGTCGGAACTGCCGGCGCTTCAATGGTCGCACAGGCTCCATCTCGTCCGTCAGCTTCGCCTTGTGATCAACAAAGATCAACCCTACTTTTCCTCTCGTATTCCACAAGAACCTTGTAAGCTCCACAGCTTATACACAGCAACCGGCGAGTTTCCCGTTGCACGAATCATGCTCGCTGCTGCAGAGTGCTTGCAGTCAAAGCGCGAGTATGTTTCTGAAGCGCTGCCGACCAGAATTCAGCGTGCCGGTGATTCTCTCGAGGGTGAATCGCTGGGGGAATACCTGTTCATGTCCAGTGAACCGGTGCCCGGACCTTGCGGCCCTCCTCCACATCCTTCCTTCCAAGGCAGGATGGAAGCGCTGAATTGCAAGTCTGGGGCGTGAGCCTCAGATGGGCGTCGCCGCATTGCACTCTTTGGAGCGCAGTGCTCGATGAGCTTTCGTCCTTGACGAAAGACGGCAGTCAGAAGCGTCCGCGATAACAATGCGGCTCGGGTGGCTGGCCCGAGCCGCATTTGTTTTTTGGCTCTCAGCTCTCAGCTCTCGGTCTCGACGTCTGCGGTGTATGATTTCGAATGTTTGATTCATAGAGTGAATCGGTATTTCAAAGGTAGCGTTTGAATTCGGCCTCTCCCGGAACGCTGCGGCTGGCTCCCGTAGCCGAGTGATTTCTGTCAGGTTTGGTTTTCCGGGGCTGGGGCTGCTTCGTCCTTGCAGCAATTCGCTGCAGCCGGGACCTCCAACGACTCCACCATTTGGCAAACTCTGCGTTACGCTGATTCGTCTGCATCCACCGTACTCCTTGACTTTCATTTGGCTGGCGCATGACCTTCGGCTCTTGTTGCCGTGTCGGTACATTCTTCCTGCCTTCACGTTCCAGGTAGATACAGGAAACCGTCCATTGCACGCGACAAAAAGACTGTATGCAGAACTGGCGATGCCTTGTGCGGTCCGGGAGCCCCGTGCCGTGAAAACGCCTTGAGCGGAACCGATTCGTGTATTCGCTTTTTGTTCGTAGCAGTGGCATACTGACCGGAAAGGCGTGCAATGAAATGAAAACCTGATTTACCCCGACGCCGTGGAACCAGCATTCGACGCGCCGAAAAAAAACAAATTTAGGACGCGTTTTCCGACTCGACGCGCATACATCCACAAGCCAAAACAAATTACGATGCATCGCACTCACTTAAACATCGTGGCCACCATCGACACCAGCATCGGACGTATGCCGGCGAACATCGAAGCCGAGCGCTCCATCCTCGGCGCAATCCTGCTCGACAATCATGCCTTCAACGATGCGGCCGAGCACCTGAAGCCCGATGACTTTTCCATCGACGCGCACCGCCGCATCTATTCGCGCATGATGGACCTCGCTGAATCTTCGCGGCCCATCGACATTATCACCCTGCCCGAGCAACTCGATCAGAAGAAGGATCTTGAGGCGGTTGGCGGCTACCCCTACATCTCCAGCCTGCTCGATGGGGTGCCCGACCGTCCTTCGATCGATCACTATGTTCGCATCGTCCGCGACAAAGCGATCCTGCGCGGCCTGATCGGCGTCGCCAACACCGCGATTGCCAAAGCCAGCGAGCAGGCCGAGCCCGCCGACGACATCCTCAACGACGCCGAAGCCGCCGTCTTTGCTCTCTCGGAAAAGCGCATCGGCAAAGGATTCCAGAGTTTCAAGGAGATCTCCCGCAACTCCGGCGGAATCGATGCCCTGCTGCAACGCGGCGCACGGATTACCGGACTCGCCACCCACTACACCGAACTCGACGAAATGACCGCTGGCTTCCAGAAGTCCGACCTCGTGATCCTCGCCGCCCGGCCCTCCATGGGCAAAACGGCTTTCGCTATGAACATCGCCGAGAATGCCGCCATCGACGACGGCAAGACGGTCGGCATCTTCTCGCTCGAAATGTCGTGCGAGGCTCTGCTGCAACGCCTCCTCTGTTCACGCGCCATTGTCGACGCTCAAAAGTTGCGCACCGGATCGCTCTGGGGTGACGATATCAAGAAAATCGTCCGCGCATCGGAAGAGCTTGGCAACGCCCACCTGTTCATTGATGACACCCCAGGCATTTCCCTCAGCGAAATGCGCGCCAAGGCTCGCCGTCTCAAACAGTCGCAAGGCCACCTCGACCTGCTCGTGGTCGACTACCTGCAACTCATGTCCGGAGGCAGCAAGCGCTTCGAAAATCGCACCCAGGAAGTTTCGGCGATCTCCCGCGGACTGAAAGCCATCGCCAAGGAGCTCGGCGTGCCGGTTCTCGCCCTCTCTCAGCTCAGCCGCGCTCCCGAAAGCCGCGGTGGCGACCACCGCCCTCAGCTCTCTGATCTTCGCGAGTCCGGCTCCATCGAGCAGGATGCCGACGTCGTCATGTTCATCTTCCGCGAAGAGATCTATAAGCCGGACGATCTGGAATTGAGGGGCCGCGCGGAAATCATCATGGCCAAACAGCGCAATGGGCCTATCGGCAAATTCCAGCTTGCTTTTATGCACAACTCCACCCGCTTCGCCAACCTCGCGGACGGCAACAGCGAGCCCGGCGACATGGTTCAATAGGCATGGTGCAATAGGCACAGCTCAAGACCCGTCTGGGGCGCGCCCTTGGAGGCTGTTCGCTTTTTTTCCCGACCTCAACCTGCCACCCCTCCAGCCTGTGGAAAACATTGTGGATGAGAAGACCCATTCTCCAAACCATATCGATACGATCCGCGGACCGGACTATCTCGGCAGCCTTGAATACCATCTAAGGCTATGTTTCTAAGTTGGTTAACTCTTTTGGCCGAACCGACTGCCAAGCCCTTTCCAAATCAGCACTTTCGTCACCCAATGTGAGATTTGCACATACGGGAAAGCCTGTACCGCAAGAGGCATGAACGATTTCGCCGATTCAGAGCAACCCCTAACCCCGCCCGCTGTGAGCAAGATGGGAGGGTCTATAGGGGTAAAGATGAAAGCGGCGCTCCGCGATTTCGCCGCCTAAAAGGCGATCCGAGGAAATGACTATTTCCCGACGATTGCGACTATAATGCAAACACTCAGGTCTGCTAGTTTGAGGAGGCGGCATGGGCTCTGCTCTTGCCTCGCAAACCTGCTCCCGCGCCATCACCATTGCTGCCCGCGTTGATTTTGAATTGCTCCACCAGACGCTGGAGTTCCCCAGACGTCTCCACCAATCGCTGCGTTGCCTTTTGCGTGTCGGCGGCGCCTTGGGTCGTGCTCTGCGCGGCTTGCGCCACGCGCCTGCGATATTGTTGGTAATCTCTGTGCTTCCCTGCGCGGCTTCGCTTACGTTGCGCGCCATCTCGTTGGTGGTCGCGTCCTGTTCCTCTACAGCTGTGGCAATCGTGGTGGAAATGCCATTGATCTGGTGAATCACGCCGCTGATGGTGGCAATCGCATCGACCGAGGCCTGTGTGTCGGTTCGTATGGCCTCGATCTTCACGCTGATATCCTCGGTCGCCTTGGCGGTGGCTTTGGCCAGTTCCTTGACTTCGTTTGCCACCACGGCAAAACCTTTGCCCGCCTCGCCGGCGCGCGCCGCTTCGATGGTCGCGTTCAGCGCGAGCAAGTTGGTCTGCTGCGCAATCGAGGTGATGACCTTAATCACCTGTCCGATCTCAGTTGACGATTCCCCCAGCTTTGACACCGTAGCCGTGGTATCTTCGGCGACCTTCACGGCGGAGGTCGCAACCCGGGCCGCGTCGGTGGCATTCTTGGCAATCTCCCTAATGCTGGCGCCCATCTCTTCGGCTCCGGTCGCGACCGTCTGCAAGTTCTGGCTGACGTGTCCTGCCGCCTTGGAAACTACCTCCGCCTGGGCCGACGTTTCCTCGGAGTTTGCCGTGATGTGCTGGCTGGTGGAAGACAGTTGATCGCTCACGGTGGCCACCGATACCGACGTGTCCGCGATCAAGTGGATCACCTCGTGCAAGTTATTCTTCATCTGGTTGAGTGCCCGGTTCGCCTCTCCAATTTCGTCCTCCGTCTCTACCCGCAGGTCCCGCACCGACAAATCCTTCGCGGCAATCTTGTTCGCCAATGCCACAGAAGCCGACAAAGGCTTCACCACCAGCTTGCGCACCAGCGCGAATACTACGCCTGCAGCCGCCAGCAAGGTGAGGAAACTGCAAAGAAAGAGCGCAATCGAATTCGAACTCGCGGTCTTGACCAGACTTTCGGTGGATGCCTTCACGGTAAACGCGCCGCGCAGATCGCCTGCTTTCATGCCTTCCTTCGCGTAACCGAAAGGATCTTTCGCTCCCGCCGGATCGCCGTGGCACACCAGGCAGTCCTGCGTCAGGCGCACGGCTTGCGCATAGCGCATGAAGTCTTTTCCGTCGTCGCTTTCTCTTTCCGAGAATTCCTTCAGCTCCGGATCCTTCTGAAATGCTTCCAGGGCGCGCCGCTCGAATGCATCCGGTGCATGCTTGGGATCTCGGGGCCTTAAAGAAGGCGTGTGAAACTCCATCTCTTGCGAGGTGGCATATTGTTGAGCCACACTCCACGCCACGACGACTGGCACCTGGTTGAGCGTCTTGAAATTCCCGTCTGGCACCATGGTGTCGAGGTTCGCAGAGAACCAGACACGCGTCGCACCGGCCATTCCCGTAATCTGGCGCACTTTGTCGCGAAACGCCTCTTCCGCCTGATGATTAACGCGCCGCTGGGTAATCCAGAAACTGACTGCCGAGGTCACGATCAAGGTCGCGACGATTGATCCGACGATCTTTCCCGTCAATTTCATTCCTCTGAACATGTTTTGTCCTCATTTCGATTTCTTATAAAGCTGCATGAGCCGCTAGGGCCCTGGCAGCCGAACCCGCCTGCGCGTCATCTCCGTCGCCATTTGTGTCAATCTTGAATTGCTCGACCAGGCGGCGCAGTTCGCCCGAGGTCGCCACCAGGTGTTGTGCAGCCTCCTGCGTCTCAATGGCGCCGTGCGAGGTGTCCTCCGCTGCCTCGGCAATCCCTGCCGTGTTCTGCGTGATTTCGCGGCTGCCGTTTGCGGCGGCGCTCACATTACGCGCCATCTCGTTGGTGGTTGCATCCTGCTCCTCGACCGCCACCGCAATCGTTGCGGAAATGCCATTAATCTGGTGGATGATCCCGCTGATCGTCGCAATTGCCTCCACCGAGGCCTTGGTATCGCTCCGTATCGTTTCAATTTTGCGGGTAATGTTCTCGGTAGCGTTGGCAGTAGCTTTTGCCAGTTCCTTGACCTCATTGGCAACCACCGCGAAGCCCTTCCCCGCCTCTCCCGCGCGGGCCGCTTCGATGGTGGCATTCAGGGCAAGCAGGTTGGTCTGCTGCGCGATCGAAGTGATGACTTTGATCACTTCACCGATCTCATTCGATGAATCTCCCAGCCGGGCGACCGCTGCGTTGGTATCTGCGGCGACCTTTACAGCGGAGGTGGCGATCCGGGCTGCGTCCGTCGCGTGCTTGGCGATTTCCCTTATACTGGCGCCCATCTCCTCGGCCCCGGTCGCGACCGTCTGGAGGTTCTGGCTGACCTGCTGGGAGGCGTCCGAGACAATCTTTGCCCGGGCTGAGGTTTTTTCGGAGTTCGACGCAATGTTCTGGCTCGTGTCAGAAAGCTGCTTGATGGCGCCGGCTACCTGGACCGCATCCTCGGTGATGGAGAGGATCATGCGTTTCAGGCTGCCGCTCATCTTGTTGATCGCGATCGTCAAGTCCCCAAGTTCGTCCCGAGTCTCGACCTTCAGATCGTCCTGGGGTAGCTCGCCCCTGGCGATCGCTTCCGCCTGCACCAGAACCGATTGGGTTGCGCGACAGATGGAGCGGCTCAGGAAAAGTGCGATAAAAATTGCGATCGCCACCGCCGCGAAAGTAGCCCCCGCCATTACCTCATTGAGCGAGCGGTTCGCCGCACGCAGCTCTTCCTTGTCCTTGCCCAACCGAGTTTCCAGCCAATCGGCCAAGGCGTCCAAGCATTTCTTGGTCGCGATGTTGGACGGCGTCACCTTATCGGCATTCTCGTTCCCCGCCCGAATCACGGCATCGCGGTCGGCGCTCCTCGCATGCTCAATTGCAGCTGCCTCCGTCTCGTGAAGTATGGGGAGTTCCTGCTTAATCGCGGTCAACTGGTCCCGTTGGGCCTGCGGCCACTTGGACGCCAACTCGTCCAGCACGGCGACGTCTTTCCCAGTCGAGTTCCAGGCGCCATCGAACGCCTTTTTCGCCTCCTGCCAGCGGTCCGCATCCGTGCCCGCGAGAATGGCTTGGCGGCCTTTAACTTGCGTGTAGTTCAGATCTCTCTGCAATTTTCTGGCGGATTCGAGAGCTGGGAAACGTTGCTCAATCGCGGCATCCTCGCTCCGCCTGATGTCGGCGGACTTCAGGTAGGTCATAGCCGAGCTGAAAACCATCAGGGCGACGATCACGCCAAAGCTCATGCCCAGTTTTCTTGCCAGTGTGATTTTCATTGCTCCTTTTCCCACCACTTTCTCTCGCCACCCCGTGTAGCGGCATGGCCGCGCCCTGGGACGTGCTCTGCGCTGCTTCGACCACGCCCACAATGGCGGCGGGAATCTCGCGTTGCCCTGCGCGGCTTCGCTTACGTTGCGTGTCACCTCGACGGTGGTCGCGTCCTGCTCCTCGACCGTCCTGGATGAACCTCTTGATCCGCGCTCCTGATCAAAGGCCTCGATTGGTTTTTCGGCAGCTCTGGGAACTACCGCACTTACGAAAGGACACACCAATGTGGCCAAGGGGAAATGCTTTCGGGTGGTTTGATGCGCAGGAGAATGCGGCAAAGAGTGGTTCAGCCTATCATCATCAGGTGGGACAATCTTGGATACGAACCACGGTTACCAAGGCATCGAGAGCGGCTAATTTTACGAAGAGATGACCTCTGCAATCTGACCTCTACGCTCTAACTTCTAACTGTTTCCCTCCCCGACCTTCAACACCGCCAGAAAGGCTTCCTGCGGAATATCCACGCGCCCAATCCGCTTCATGCGCTTCTTGCCTTCCTTCTGCTTTTCCAGCAGCTTGCGTTTGCGAGTGATGTCGCCGCCGTAGCACTTGGCCAGCACATTCTTGCGGATCGCCGGCACCGTCTCGCGCGCGATGATCTTCGCTCCGATTGCCGCCTGGATCGCCACTTCGAACATCTGTCGCGGGATCAACTCCTTCATCTTGGCCGCCAGCGCGCGCCCACGCTCATAGGCAAAATCGCGATGGATGATCGTCGACAGCGCGTCCACCGGCTCTCCGGCGACCATGATGTCGAGCTTGGCCATTGGCGATACCCACGTCCCCGACAGGTGATAGTCGAGCGAAGCATACCCGCGCGATACCGACTTAAGCCGGTCGTAAAAATCGAGCACGATTTCGTTCAGCGGCAGCTCATATTGCAGCATCACCCGCGATGAGCTTACATACTCAAAGCTCTTTTGCTTGCCACGCTTCTCTTCCACCAGCTTGAGAATGCCGCCCACATACTCTTCATTGGTCAGGATCACGGCCAGAATGACTGGCTCCTCAACCTTGGCAATCTCGCTCGTGTCGGGCCAGCGCGAGGGATTGTCAACTTCAATCACTTCCCCATCCGTCTTATGGATCAGGTAACGAACACCGGGCGCCGTCGTAATCAGATCAAGGTTGTACTCACGCTCCAGGCGCTCCTGAATGATTTCCATGTGCAATAGGCCCAGAAACCCGCAGCGGAAGCCGAATCCCAGCGCCACCGAACTTTCCGGCTCAAAGAAGAATGACGAGTCGTTGAGTTTCAGTTTCTCCAGTGCCTCGCGCAGTTGCGTATGCTCGTGCGCATCCACCGTATAGAGGCCGGCAAAGACCATGGGCTTGATCTCTTCAAAGCCCGGCAGCGGTTCGATTGCGGGGCGTTCATCGTCGGTGATTGTGTCGCCGATTTTCGTATCTGCCACGTTCTTGATATTCGCGATGATGAATCCAACTTCGCCCGCCACCAGTTCGTCGATCACCACCGGCTTGGGCGTCAGCACCCCGAGCGCCTCCACCTGGAACACGCGCCCGTTCGACCATAGACGAATCTTCTGTCCAACCTTCAACGTACCTTCGAAGACGCGCGCCAGCACGACCACTCCACGATATGGATCGAACCACGAGTCAAACAGCAGCGCCTGTAAAGGCCGCTCCGGCTTCCCTTTTGGCGGATGGATGCGCTTAACGACGGCTTCCAGCACGTCGGGCACGCCCTGCCCCGTCTTCGCGCTGATCAAGAGCGCATCGGTAGCATCGAGTCCGACCGCGCTTTCGATCATCTCCTTCGTGCGCGCAACGTCGGCACTCTGCAAATCGATCTTGTTGATGACCGGAATGATCTCCAGCCCGTGGTTGATCGCCAGATAAGAATTCGCCAGGGTCTGTGCCTCGACGCCCTGCGATGCGTCGACAATCAGCAGCGCCCCTTCGCAGGCGGCCAGCGACCGCGAAACCTCGTAGGAAAAATCCACGTGCCCGGGAGTGTCAATCAAATTGAGTTGGTAAGTCTGCCCATCCTGCGCGGGGTACACCATGCGGACAGCGTGCGCCTTGATCGTAATTCCCCGCTCGCGCTCCAGATCCATCGAGTCCAGAACCTGCTCCTGCATCTCGCGCATGGCTAGCGAGCCAGTCAACTCCAGCAGTCGATCGGCCAGCGTGGACTTCCCATGGTCAATGTGCGCGATAATCGCAAAATTTCGAATGCGGGAGGCTTCCATGAGGACACTACGATTCTAACAGGGGACCGACCATGCCTCGTCTTCCTCGACGACGACGATGTGAACACAGACTCGCGCAGAGACGTCTAACCTAAGTCGACTCGCGCAAGAGCCTAAGTCACAGACCTGATAGGCTATCGAATTACCGGAGGAGAGCGGTGCCGATCCAATTTCTTCGCGAGAAGCTGCAAGCGCGATCCGTGTTGCCAGACGGGCGCCAAGCTAACCTGCGCTTCCTCGAGGTTCGCTTTGATCCTCTGCTCGGCACCAGTTCAAGAATTGCTGAAGGCGTAAATCTGCAGACGGCAGATGCCGCGGCCCTGGAACCATTTCAGTTGCCGGATGCGTCGTGTCCATTCTGTGCGGAGCGGGTCGAGTTGGTCACGCCGCGTATTGATTCGAGCGTGAGCGATGAACCCCGCATCCGGTCTGGCGAAACCGTACTGTTCCCGAACCTGGTGCCCTATTCGCAACACGCAGCCGTGGCGGTATTCACGTCGAGGCATTGGCTAAGTGTGAATGAGTTTTCTCCGAAGCTGCTCGCCGATAACCTGGACGCCTGCATTCGCTACATTCGTGCGGTGCATGCATCCGATCCGCAGGTGCGTTACTGCGCCTGGAATGTCAACTATCTGTTCCCATCTGGAGGGTCGCTGCCGCACCCGCATGCGCAAGTGTTCCTCGATCCGATTCCAACGACCATGATGCGCTTTCAGTTCGAGGCAGGCGAAAAATACTGGCAACAGAACGGCGCCAGTTATTGGGAAGATTTGGCCGCAACCGAAAGAGAGCGAAACGAACGGTTTGTCTGGGACATCGGGTCGACTGCATGGATGACGGCTTTCGCCCCGATCGGTTTCAACGAAGTGCGCGCCGTGATCCGCGGTCGCGAGACTTTGCTCCAATTGGACCATGCCGATATTGCAGCGCTTGCGGCCGGTATATCGCGAGTGCTGCAGTGGTACTGTGCTCTGGGATACAACAGCTTCAATGTAAGCCTATTTTCCGGCCCGCTCGAGGGTCTGGCCTCGTTCCGGGTGAACTTGGTCATGGTGACCAGATCCGCCATGCTTCCATACTACCGGAGCGATGCGATGCATCTGGAACGGCTGCATTGGGAAGCCGCCGTTGACCGCGCCCCCGAACGACTCGCCGTCGAACTGCGTATCCGTAGTTAAAACGTGAAGAGTCACGAGCATCTTTCAGCGAGGAGAAATGGCTAGGCAAGCCTAATCCGTTAGTCGGCAGTCTGCGGCGCGTCTTTCACCCATGCCGTCGCGGGCTTCTTAGATGGAGTTGTGGTAATCACGATTACGCTAACCAGTACCAGCAGCGTACCGAGCACAGTCCGCGGTCCGACACTTTCGCCGCCCAGGAAGTATCCGATCGCGACCGCCACAATGGGATTGATGTAGGCATACGTGCCTACCCGGGTCGGCGATTCGTGGTGCAGCAGCCATACGTAAGCGGTGAAGCCAACAATCGATCCTGCAAAGATGAGGTACGCGAGTGCCATCCAGGCTTCACGCGAAACCGCCTGCGGATGAAATCCCCGGAACTCACCTAAAGCCGCTGCGGTAAGAATCAGCAACGTGCCGCCCGCGAGCATCTGGGCGGCGGAACTCATGGGCTTGACAGCCGGCAGAGGCAACTTGCGCATCAGAATGGAAGCCAACGACCAACTGATGGCCGCAATCAACAGCGCAATGGCTCCCTCAGTATTGATCGGAGCTTCGCTCATACCAAGCGATCGGCTAACCAGTACGGCCACGCCGCCAATCCCTACCAGCAGCGCGAACGTCAGCCGGAGCGTCAGCCTCTGCGTGCCCAGAAAGACAATTTCAGAGAGAGCCATAAATACTGGGATGGTCGCCATCATCACGGCCGCAACGCCGGAGGGCACGCGCTGTTCGGCCCAGAACAGGAGTCCGTAGTCACACACAAAGATCAGCACAGCAACGGCCGAAGCCGATGCCCATTCACGGCGCGTGGGCGAGGGCGTCTCTTTGGCACGCATCCAGGCATAGAGGATGATTCCCGCCAGCAAAAACCGGATTCCCGCCAGCAGAAAAGGTGGGACCTCGCGCACTCCCACGCGGATAGCGAGAAACGTAGAGCCCCAGATGAAATAAATAGCGCTGAACGCCAGCAGAATTTGCCAGGTGGCCGGACGCGATGTGGCATTCATAAAGAAGCTCCCTGAAGAATCTATATCTCCTCATTGACCCGTTAGAGAATAGATCACCGCAAAGGTCCGCGCGACGCAGCCGTGCTCATGAAAAGTCCTTATAGGAGAGACAACGTTTTGTTTATCGGGGTCTCCGAACATTAAGGCCGCTGGGGCGGAGAGCAGCGAAAACACTGTGTACTTGCTGTTCGGTAGCTTCGAGCGAACCAGAATTATCAATGACGAAATCGGCGGCCTCGATCTTTTTCTCGTCAGGAATTTGGGCGGCCATGCGTCGCGTGATTTCCGCACGGGCGGAGTCTTCCGAGATGCCGAGGCGGAGCGCAAGTCGCTGGATGCGCTGTTCGGGATGGCATGTAACCACGATCAGATCGTCGAACCGGTCGGCGGTGCCGGCTTCGAGGATGAGGGCGGCCTCCACAATGGCAATGCTATTCGGATCGCGCGCTCCAATCTCTTTCATCCATTCGTTTTCGTGTGCGATCACGGCAGGGTGGACGATGGCATTGAGCTCCTGCACGCGAGGCGGCCTTTTCGGGTCCTCTATCACCGCATCCGCAGTCACACCAGGTTGCCTCGAAGCGGATCCGAAGGCTGCTTCCGCGAGTTTGGGCCGGTTGATAGTCCCGTCCGGGTTGAGGATCGCCGGACCGAAGCGCTGAACAACTTCTTGATAGACGGGGCGTCCCGGCTCCATGAGCCAGTGCGCAATGGCATCGGCCTCGATGAGATGGGCTCCGAGTTTTGCGAACATCTGGCCAACCGCCGATTTGCCGCTGGCGATGCCGCCGGTCAGGCCGAGTTTGAGCAAGAGGATCTCACCTTTGACGGAATGAATTTAACATGAGGGAAGAGGCGAGATTGCAGATCGTGTGTAGCGCTGGCGTCCCGCCGGCGGTCGCGGGGGCGTCTCGCCCCCGCCCAGACGAAGATGGGAAATCAGCTGTCGGGAACCTGCGGGGGTTCCGCCCGCAATCGGGCCGGCGGGACGCCGGCGCTACACCCTCTCCAATCTAACCTCTAACCTCTTTTACTTCCAGAACGCGGCTCCCACGTCGCAGTCTTGCCGCCTTCACAGTGTTCGCCATCAGCATGGCGATCGTGAGCGGTCCAACTCCGCCGGGGACGGGAGTGATCGCTCCCGCGACCTCGCTCACCTCGGGATGCACGTCCCCGACAAGCACCGATCCTTTGGCGAGAAAAGTCTCCAGGCGCTTGGCATTGCCGGCTTGAGTTCCAGAAAAGAGGCGGTCGAATTCCTCACGGTCCGTGATTCTATTAATGCCGACGTCGATGACGGTCGCTCCCGGCTTGACATAGCCCCGCGTGACCATTCCGGCCCGTCCGATGGCGGCCACCAGTATATCGGCACGGCGGCAGACGCCGGGCAGGTCACGGGTCCTGGAGTGGCACACCGTAACGGTCGCGTTCTGATTGAGCAGCAGCATGGCCACCGGCTTGCCAACAATGTCGCTGCGCCCGACAACCACCGCTTCCTGTCCTGCAACCGGGATCGCACTCCGCTGAAGAATTTCCATCACACCCGCGGGCGTGCACGGCACCAGGCCCGGCCGCTGCGTGGAGAGGTAGCCGACATTCATCGGATGGAATCCGTCAACATCTTTGGCGGGATCGACGGCGAGCAGAACTTCCTTCGAATCTACCTGCGCCGGCAGCGGCAACTGCACCAGAATGCCGTCGATTTCGTCGCGGCGATTCAGCGAGGCGATGAGCGCCAGCAGTTCATCGGTGGAAGCGGATTCGGCGGGGGAATGTTGTTCGCTGTAGAGTCCGACCTCCCGTGAACTTTTTACTTTGCCGCGCACATAAACTTCCGACGCCGGATTGTGCCCGACGAGCACAACGGCGAGCCCGGGCCGAACGCCGGCCTCGGCCAGAACTTTGACTTCGGCGGCTACTTCCGCCCGGATTTCACCGGCCAATTTGGCGCCGTCAAGAATCCTCGCTGCCATTCAACCTCTCTTTTCTCCGATCGTTTCTTTGAGCTTACCTTTGGTCCTTTACTCTGACTCTGACTCTGACTCTGATCTCTGACTCTAGGAATGGAACAGCGATTTTATCGCATCATCGTTATCGACAGGTGGCGCGGACCAGCGTTTCGGAACCGATCTTCAAGCTACAATTAGTACGCCATGATTCCCAAGGATCTGCTCGATATGCTGGTTTGCCCGGTTTGCAAGAAGCCGGTGATCCTGAACGAGGCCGGAACCAGCCTGAAATGCGCGGAATGCCGCCGCGCATACCCGATCCAGGACGATATTCCGATCATGCTGATTGACGCCGCGACCATCGAAGCGGAGTAATCCGGCCGATCTATCCGACGCATGGGTTTTTCATCCAACGCTGGAAATGTCTAGTTGAGATGGCTCGCGCGCCCGCGCCCTTGACCGGGAAGCGTCCAGAGGAGTCGTTTTAGACAAGATGCGCCTTTTCGACGGGACAGAACGACTCGTGGTGTCATTTTGGCTTCAGTCATCGCGCGCCGTGGATCCTTAGTCTCGCCAGTTCACTCTTCCCGCAACTCTTTGCAAAATATCGGGTTCACATAGTCAGGGGAGCCAAGAGAGGACCTTTGGATACGGTACCAAGGTTACGGCATTCCGATTGCATACAACGAAGTGGAATGCCGATGAGTCTAATGACACAAGAGCAGCCGAAGGTGAGGACGGCCATGAGAGAGAAATTTTCGGTGACGGAGTTATCAGCCTTGCGAAACGACCTTCTGCAGGGTGGGATGGCGGACTCGCGGGAGGCGGCGGAAGTGCTGCAGGTGTTCCTGATGGGGCGCGGATATGGTGTCTCTCCGCAAGCGGCAATTGACGCAGCCGGAAGGGTAGAAATGGCCGGATGTTCTCTGCCAGTCCTGCAGCGGGAACTGGAAGGCTTGGCACTGGTGATGTAAGAAGCGGGTTGCCTGTCACGGGTGGCGTAAGCGGCGCAAAGTAATTGGGAGGATAGACAAGACACAAAACGACGTAAAGGGAAACTGATCCGGCTCAACCCAGCAATTGGACGGTTTCTTGGTTCGAAGGCCGGACGAAATCGTCCGGCCTTTTGATTTCAAACGAAAATTCTGGCGCGAAAGCAGCGCTGAGGCTATCTCGCCGCAACCTCGGCCTGTTCATGCGCATGGTAACTCGATCGCACCAGCGGCCCTGATTCCACATGCCTGAATCCCAACTTCAACGCTTCTTCTTTCAGAAACCCGAACTCCGCCGGCGTGTAGAAGCGCGTCATCGGCAGATGATCCTTTGACGGCCGCAGATACTGCCCGATCGTCAGAATATCGACCCCGCGTTCCCCCAGATCGCGAAAGACTTCAATCAACTCTTCCTGCGATTCTCCGATGCCGACCATTACGCCGCTCTTGGTGACCATGGCCGGATCCCATTTCTTGGCATTCGACAGGAGGCCAAGCGTGCGCCCGTACCGCGCTCCAGAGCGCACCGCGCGATAAAGCCGCGGCACCGTTTCGGTGTTGTGATTCAGCACGTTCGGTTTGGCTTCGAGAACAATGCGCAGCGGCTCTTCGAGTCCTTGAAAGTCGGGGATCAGCACCTCAATCCGGCAGCCCGGCACCAGTTCACGAATCTGGCGAATCGTCTCGGCAAAAATCTTCGCGCCGCCAACGTTGTCGTCATCGCGATTCACGCTGGTCACAACGGCATGGCGCAATCCGAGTGTTGCCACCGCCTCGGCCACCCGCCGCGGCTCATCCCAATCAATCGGCCCCGGACGCCCCTTGGGCACGGCGCAAAACCCACACCGCCGCGTGCAGATATCCCCCAACAGCATGAACGTCGCGGTCTTGTGATTCCAGCATTCCCCGATATTTGGACACTGCGCCGACTCGCAAACCGTGTGCAGACCAAGTCCGCGCGCCAGCTTTTTCAGATTATGAAAATTATCTCCAACCGGCGCTTTCGCCTTAAGCCACGAAGGCTTGGGGCTGGGAATCCTCGGCCCAAGTTCAATCTGGACAAGTTGGGAAGATGCAAATTCAGACGGCACGAATTGGGAAGATGCAGCCACTCTGAGCTTAATTCTAGCAAATCGGGAAACGTCAAACGCACGCCAGTGTCCGCGTCCCTTCAACTAAAGCGTATGCATATACGCAATCAGGTCTTTGATTTGCTGATCCGTCATAACCTGTCCGAAGCCTTCCATTTTCGCGCGGCCGTACTTGACGATGTCGGTAACCCGGTCGTCGTTGGCGGGAAGACCGCTGAGAGGAAGGTATTGGTGCTTGAAAACGCCCTTCATGCTCGGGCCTTTTTTCCCCCGCGAGGAATAGGGTTCATGGCAGCGGTCGCAATAATTGTCGTAGAGTTTCCGGCCGACAACCTGTTGCGGGTTCAGTCCCAGTTCCGCGTCCGACTTGCGGCGCTCCACATCGCAGGCAAGGAGCGAGCAGAGAACCACAGAGACACAGAGACCCAGAGGAAGGCAATCAAGAAGACGCATCATATCGGACCCGTTCACAAGGAAGATTCAGAAGTAGGATAATACGGACCAGATGACCGTGCTTGTCAAACGCGTGTATGAGCCCGCTGCGGCGGGCGATGGAGTGCGCGTGCTGGTCGACCGTTTGTGGCCGCGCGGGCTGACCAAAGAAGAAGCCGCGGTCAAACTCTGGCTGCGTGATTTGGCGCCTTCAAATGAGTTGCGCCAGTGGTTCCACGCGAATCCGGACGGGTGGACGCTGTTCCGGAAGCGGTATTTGAAGGAGCTGGCGGGCCCAAAGGCAACGGCGGCGGTCGAAAAGCTCCACAAACTAGCGGAAGGGAAGAAGAACCTTACCATGCTGTACGCATCGCGCAATCAGGAGCGCAACAACGCCACAGTGTTGAAGGAACTGTTGGAAGGCGGGCGAAAACCTCCCTCCAGTGTGGGCCGCGCTGCCGCTGGCCGCGGGCGCATTCGAAAAGCGAAAAAAACGTAGCGCCCCACAGGCAATCCGAGCCGGGCACGCGCCCATCGGCATGCTAAGAGCTAAGAGCTAAGAGCCAAGAGATAAGAGCCAAGACCTGAGAGCCGCGCCCCCCGCACTATAATCTTCCGGTCATGCCACCTGCAGCCATCAACAAGAAGCTCGAATCCCTCCGCGAGAAGATCCGGCACCACGAGTATCGCTATTACGTGGTGGACGATCCGGAAATCACCGACGCCGAATTTGACGCGCTGATGAACGAGCTGAAAAAGCTTGAGGCGGAGTATCCGGAACTCATCACGCCCGACTCGCCCACGCAGCGGGTAGGTGGCAAGCCACGCGAAGGCTTCGTGAAGGCAAAGCATTCGTCCCCCATGCTCTCCCTCGACAATGCTTACAGCGAGGAAGAGCTGCGCGACTGGGAGCGCCGCGTGCACGACCTAAGCGGCCGCACCGACGTCGACTACATGTGCGAGCTCAAGCTCGACGGCATGTCGCTCGCGCTAGTCTATGCCGACGGCCAGTTGGAACGTGGCATCACGCGCGGCGATGGCAGCGTCGGCGAAGACGTCACGCTGAACGTGCGCACGGTGCGCTCGATCCCCCTGTCGGTGTCAAAGGAAAAACTAAAGAAAGCTGGCATCCCCGCCGACTTTGAAACTCGCGGCGAAATGCTCATGCCCATCGCCGCTTTCCGCAAGCTGAACGAGGACCGCGCAAAGGAAGGACTGTCCACCTTTGCGAACCCGCGCAACTTCACGGCAGGAACAGTCAGGCAATTGGAGCCCAGTATTACGGCGCAGCGGCGCATGGATTATTTCGCGTACCTGCTCCTCAAAGACGGCCGCACGTACTTCGATCGCCAATCAAAAACAATGGATGCGCTCGAAGCCGCCGGCTTCAAGGTCAATCAAAACCGCAAGCTGGTAAACAATCTCGAAGAAGTCTGGGAATTCATCCAGAGATGGGAAGCGAAGCGCGATTCGCTCCCCTATGAGATCGACGGCATCGTGATCAAAGTCGATCGCACCGCTCTCCAGCAGGAGCTGGGATTTACGGGCAAGGCTCCGCGCTGGGCCATCGCGTATAAGTTTGCGGCGCACGGCGCGATCACCCAAGTGGAGGACATAGTTCCGCAGGTCGGCCGCACGGGCAAGCTCACGCCAGTCGCATGGCTGAAGCCGGTGCCGATTGGCGGAACAACGGTTTCGCGGGCGACCCTGCACAACATGGATTTCGTCGACGAGCTCGGCGTCAAGATCGGTGACTGGGTCGAAGTCGAACGCGGCGGCGACGTGATACCGAAGGTCGTAAAGGTGGTCGAAGACGCCGATCATCCGCGCGGACACAAGTCATTCGAGATGCCAGAGCATTGCCCGGTGTGCGGCGGCAACGTGGTCCGGACTCCCGGCGAGGCGGATCACCGCTGCGTAAACGCGAATTGTCCGGCGAAGCTCCAGGGCACGATTCTGCACTTTGCCTCGCGGCACGTGATGGATATTGACGGGCTGGGCGAAGCGCTGGTCAATCAACTCACCGAGCGCGGCATGGTGAAGAACGTGGCCGATCTGTATCGGCTCACGAAAGACGATCTCCTCAAACTGGACCGCATGGGCGACAAATCCGCGGACAATGTGCTCGAAGAAATCGCCGACTCGAAAAAGCTTCCGCTGGAGCGCGTGATCTATGGCCTGGGGGTCCGTTTTGTAGGCGAGCGCACGGCGCAGTTTCTTGCCGAGCACTTCGGCTCGTTGGACGCGATCATGAAGGCAAGCGCGGAGGAACTGGAGGAAGTGAACGAAGTAGGCCCACGAATTGCAGAGAGCATCGTGGAGTTCTTCGGTGATGAACAAAATAAGAAGCTGGTACAAGACCTGAAGAAAGCCGACCTGACTCTCACCGGACAGAAGAAAGAAAAGGGCACGAAGCTAGCAGGCAAAACATTCGTGCTGACCGGCACGCTGAAGCGCCACACGCGCGACGAGGCCAAGAAGATAATCGAGGATGCGGGCGGTCGCGTCTCGGGATCGGTCAGCAAGAAGACGGATTATGTAGTGGCCGGAACCGATGCGGGCTCCAAGCTCGACAAGGCGCGGGAACTCGGTGTTAGCGTCATTGGGGAAGACGAGATGGAGAGCTTAACGAAATGAAAGATAACGAGAATTGGCGCCCGCTGACAGTTCGCAGTGCATAGCACTATCGCGGAATTTTATAGGTGATGAAGTGCGCTGCTACTCCCCCACAATCAGATCCCCATACACTTGCGAAGCATGATGAGTTGGCCAAGATGATAGGCGTTGTGATCGGCTACGAGCAGGGCTTCCCGGAGGATTGTCTGCCCGTCTCCCCAGGGTAATTTGGCGTAGAGATCGGTTTTGGGATTCGCGATCAGGTGCTGAACGGCGCGGAGGTCTTTCTTGAACTTAGCGATTGCAGATTTCCACGCCTTTTCGCTGGGCGGCGCCTCTGACGCGGGCCAATAACCTTCGGGCCACGGCGGCGAGACGTGTTTCGAATTCCGGCTGAATTCCAGAATATCCCATTGGGCAATGCGCATGTGTTCCAGCAGCATCCAGCCGGTGTGGGGAAAATTCGCGACCTTGGCACCGGCAAGTTGCACCGGCCAGTCTCCCACTGCCGCGTCGAAATCGGCGTGCGCTCCTCCGCCTGCGAGCAGGTAGAGCAGGTGTTCCCGCACGGACTTGTCGGGCGATGTGGAGGGCTGAACAGTTTTCTTCGTGGCGGCCTTCCCGGCCAGAGTGCGCTTCTTGCTCTTAGCGCTTTTCTTCCTCGGCCTGGTTTTCTTTGGCATGGTTTTCGGCATCATTCCCTTCCTCGACTGCAGTTATTCTATTGCGATTCCGGCGGGCCTGCTGGCGTTGCCGCGGATTCCGTCAACATCGATTCCGGCGCTTCGCCTTTGTAGACGCGTCCGATCCCACGTACTACCCGCCGCATCGGCAATTGGCCTTTGGAGTCGGCGAAGAAAATCTCGCCCTTGCGCGTGCCGCGATAACACCAGCGTTTGAGAATCGCGAGTTGCTCCATGCGCTCGATCGCGCCCGCCGGTTGAGCAGCGTGGAAATCGGCGAGCGTCGATTGGATGCGCGCTTCCATCGATTGCGACTTCGCGTGTTCGGCGCCGGAGATCGGGAAGGTAAGCGGACCCGCGATCGCCCCCGCATCCACTCGAAAAAAAGCCACACTTTCGGGTGCGGCCGATGTTTGCACGAGGAGCGCGTGCATCCGATCGATCCGCTGCACAGGCTCGGGCATTTGCTGGAGGACGGGCGCAAGCTTTTCAAGGCGCGTATGCAGCGCAGCAGCTTCCTCAAAGGCCAGAGACTCGGAGGCCCGATCGCGTTGGGCAGAGATCTGGCGCTTCAGCGATTCGCCTCGGGTGTTGAGAAAGTCTTCGACCCGGACAACTTCGGCGCGGTATTCGTCGTCGGTGCAACCCTTGAAGCAAGGAGCCAGGCACATCTTCATTTCGGAATAGACGCAGCCCGGGAACTTGGGATCGGGGTGCAGGTCGTCGGTGCAACGGCGCATTTTGAAGAAATCGAGCGCGTCGTTCATGAACTTTTCGGCGGCCACCCGTGAAAGAAATGGGCCGTAGTAAATGTTCGTGCCCGTCAGGCGGCCGAGTCGAGTCGTAACCGAGGCGCGCGGATATTCATTTTCGAAATGCAATTTGACAAGCGGCGCAAAGCGCAACCGCAGCCGCTTCTCGTAGGTCTTGGGAAAGTTCGAGCGCAGGAGTTGGTAAAGAAGGAATCCGGATTCGAAGTCGGAGCCGCTGAGCGAGTATTCGATAGAGCGGACTCGATCCCGCAGGTTGAGGCGGCGGGAGCGCTCTTCGGGCTGCGAAAGCAGCCGTTCGAGGCGGCGGCGCAAGTTGGCGGTCTTGGTGACGTACGGTTCAGCGACGGGATCGGAACCGCGCAGCAGGAAGACGGCGGGCGCGGCGGGGATGGCGGAGAAAATCTTCCGGTCGCAATCCGGTGCGAATTCGATCCGCTCGATTAGCACAAGGCGATTGTAGAAGAAGTCAGAAGTTAGAAGTCAGATTGCAGAAGTTAGGTTCAAATTGGTGTCGACTGTGTGGAACAGCGCGAATCAAAAGCTCTAACCACGGAGGGCACAGAGGATCACAGAGAAACTAAGGCAGGGGTTTACCTCTGCAATCTGACTTCTTACTTCTAACTTGCTTCATCCAAAACTGGCGCTCTTGAATTTCGTGCGGAAGTCTGGTCCTTTCATTTCCACTAGTCTGCACATTTCGTGGAGCCGCGAGCGCATGCGCTCGCCAATGCGGTCGCCGAGCGTTTCGCGGCGAGTGGCAGCAAACGCCGCTCCGCGCGGCGAAGATTCCGAACCGGTCGCAGCGGCCTGCTCGTCGGGAAAATTAGTGGTGATGATGGTGGTGCGATTGTCGTTGTAGCGCGTGTTGAGGATCAGGCTGACCGTATCCCAGACCCACTCGCTCGGCTTGACGGCCCCGAGTTCGTCGAGCGCGAGCACTTCGGCGTCGAAGACGGGGCGCAGCACCTGCAGTTCGGTAGCCTGGACGGAATCGTTATAGCAGTTCTGGATTTGTTTGAGCAGTTCGCGATAGTCGCAGAAAAGGCACGCGCAGCTCCGGACAGCGATCAGTTCCTTGAGAATGCCGACGGCCAGATGAGTTTTCCCGGTGCCGATTCCGCCCACCAGCAGCAATCCCTTGCCCTCGCGCGGGTCGAACTCCCCGACGAAGCGCGATGCGCTGATGTGGGCGAGCGCGACGGAACGATCGGCCCCCGGAAAATCGGTGGTGAAGTTCGCCATTTCGCAATGCTCGTAGCGTTTCGGGATGCGCGCTGCCGCAATCAGGGCACTGCCGCGGGCGCGCAACTGGCAATCGCAACGTGTGACACCATGTTCCGGCGCTCCGGGCACGGACTTCCATCCTGAGCCCGCACATGAGGGACAAACTTCGGTCGCTGATTTCATGATTCTCTACCTAGACTGTGCACCGGAACCACCCTCGGCTGCAACTCGAAACCGGTGGCGCGCTGTGCACTTCCTGTGCAGAGCAGGATGCGATTGTGGAGAAGGGGGTGTGATCGCCGAAGAAGCGGCGGGAAACGAGCCGTGGTGGGCAGAATCCGGAAGAAATTTACTGCGTCAATTGGAAAAATGGCAATAGGAAGTGCATCAGCGCCCAAATTCCGTGTCAAATGGGGCAACCCGCAACTGTTTTCCATTGACAATCTGCGAGCATGGAGGAAAATGGCTCTCGCCGGCTCTCGCGCCTTCGAACTTCATCCCCCGGCGAAATAGGGCGGGAGCCGAATAGACTAGTGTCAGGAGAACGCATGAACAAAGCTGATCTGGTTGACCGGATCGCCGGAGCCTGCAACATTTCCAAGGCGCAGGCGACGACCGCGATCGATACCACAGTGGATAGCATAACCTCCTCCCTTCGCAAGGGAGACCGGGTCGCATTAATTGGGTTTGGCACATTTTCCGTCTCGCAGCGCAAGGCCCGCAACGGCCGGAACCCGCAGACGGGTGCCACGATCAAGATTGCTGCCCGCAGAGTAGCGAAATTCACTCCCGGCAACGAACTCAAGAAGGTAGTCAACAAAGGGAAGTAAGGGCCCCGAGATTTTGGATCTACAAACGGCAGGGGGTCGGCCCTGCCGTTTTGTTTTTGGCTCCAAGCTCCCAGTTCAAGGCTCTCAGGAGGCCAAATCCCCAACGTACTCGACAACTTACCTGCTCGTGGCCGAGAGCCTAAAGCGCGCAGCCACTCTTGTGAATCCTTTCTAACTCCTGTAGAATCTAACGATTGAATTGAGGCCAACAGGACTAGACCATGAAATCGGCAATCCATCCTAACTATCACGAAATACGGGTGCACTGCGCCTGCGGCAATGCGTTTGTTACCCGCTCGACCCATAAGGGCGACATCAGCGTGGAAATTTGCGCTGCCTGCCATCCATTTTTTACCGGCAAACAGAAGCTGATGGACACCGCCGGGCGCGTCGAGCGCTTCCGCCGCAAATACGCGAAAAGCGATGCCGGCAAGGCCGAGGCGGCCAAGACGGAAGCAGCGAAGCTGGAAGCGGCTAAGAAGTAAGGCGCGGTCCAGGCGGACCAAGTGTCCGTCCTGCGCACAAATCGAGCCCTCGCCCCTGGCGGGGGCTTTCCATTTTTGTGATAAGGCTAGAATAGTAACCATGAAGTACTGGTACAAGTCGGAGCCAGACCCGCGCGACAACGCGACCGGTGTAGCGCGGACACTGTCGTCTGCGCCCTCGGTACGCGCCTTCCCTGAATCTTTGCGGATCGGGCGCGTCGAGATCCGCCCAGCCACCGTGCTCGCTCCGATGGCGGGCGTGACCGACACGGTGTTTCGGCGCTTCATCAAAAACCTGGGTGGATGCGGGCTCATCATGACCGAGTTCACCTCCGCCGATGGCGTGTTGCGCAACAAAAAAGTGCGTGGCCGCTATCTGCATTTCTATGAGGATGAGCATCCGATCTCCGCGCAACTGTTTGGCAGCAGTCCGGAGGTGCTGGCCGATGCGGCGCGCCTGGTGGAAGACCTCGGCTTCGATCTGGTGGATTTGAATTTGGGCTGTCCGGCGAAGAAGGTCGTCCGCTGCAATGGCGGCTCGGGGTTGCTGCGCGATCTGCCGCTCATCCGGAAGATTTTCGAGTCGGTGGGTGCCGCGGTAAAAATTCCGTTCACCGTGAAGTTTCGCGCGGGATGGAATGACGAAGAGATTGTCTGCGTGGAACTGGCGCGCCTCGCCGAAGATTGCGGCCTCGGTGCGGTGGCCTTGCATGCGCGCACGCGTGAGCAAGGCTACAGCGGCACCGCGCGCTGGGAGTGGATCGCCTCGGTGAAACAGGCGGTGAAGATTCCGGTGATTGGCAACGGAGATATCCGCTCCCCCGAAGACGCATGCGCCATGGTCGCGCAGACGGGATGTGACGCGGTGATGATCGGAAGAATGGCGCCCGCGAACCCATGGATCTTCCGGCAGATCGAGCAGTATGTAAGTTGCCGGCCGTCAGCCGTCAGCCATCAGCCATCAGTTTCCGAACTTGATCAGCATAAACAATCCAAGTTTTACGACGAGCCCACCGAGGCCGACCGCTACCAGATGATCCGAACGTACTTCCAGATGCTGCTCGAAGAAGAAATGCCGGGGGCCGAAGGCAAGATGAAGCAGTTCGCCTCGTGGTTCACGCACGGCGTGTCCGGCGGAGCGACACTGCGGAAGGCGATCTACGATGCGAAGAGCGGGATGGAAATACTTGCCAACGTCGAGAGTTTCTTCGAGCCCAGGGTGCTGACGAGCCCAGCTACCTAGCCCACTAGAGTCTCACTCGGCTGGCCAGCGAGGAGGAGCGTCATAAATCTCTGGGGCTCTTTACTTCGGCGGCTCCAACGTCAGCTTCCCGCGTTCTCCTCTTGCGATATATCCCCACGGCGTCCTATCGTCGTGCGTGAACACCGTCAGCCAGCGCTCCGGAATCGCCTGCGCATAGTATCTCTTGCGACTTTCAATCGTGGTCAAGGGAAATAAGTCAAATGCCATCACCCACGTCAAATCGAGGTGCATGGCGGTCGGAATCAGATCCGAAATGTAACAGGCCGTCTTCTTGCCACCGCCCGCGCCGCTCTCGACCATCACGGCCTGCATGTTTGGCGTGTGGCCGGGAAAGACTTTCACTGAGACGCCCGGCACGATCTCGCGATCGCCGTCCAGCAATTCCATCTGCCCGCTCTCGATCAGAGGATCGTAGTTCGGGCTCATGTAGCTCACGGCGTCCCGCTCGAGCTGCAGCCGTCCGTGCTCCCACTCTTTTCTCTGCACGTAATATTTTGCCTTCGGAAACGTTGCCATGACCTGATCGCCGCGCCGAACCGTATTCCAGCCGCAGTGATCGAAGTGCAGGTGCGTGTTGATGACGATGTCGATATCCTCGGGAGCGATGCCCGCGACGTGCAAATTGTCGAGCAGTTTGGCTGGCTGCTTGTAGATCTGCACTAGCTTTTCGGGAAGCTTGTTGCCGATGCCGGTCTCAACCAGAATATTTTTGTCGCCGGTGCGGATAAGAAGCGAATTCAGCCCGGTGTCAAAGCGGTTTTGATCGTCGACAGCAGCTTTTTTCGACCACATTGTCTTCGGCACTACGCCGAAGAATGCGCCTCCATCGAGGAAATAGGTGCCATCAGAGACGATGGTGAGTTCGAAATCGCCGAGCGTCGTTCTATGCATAAAGATTCGCCTTCAGGCTACCAGCTATCAGCCTTCAGTAAAGCCTGGCCGCCCGTCGGCTCGAAAAGCACATCCTCGGCCTGCACCAAGGGCTTTTCCTGACGACTGACGGCTGACAGCTGACAGCTACCTCAATTCCTTATTCCAGAAATCTTCCATCATATGAAACAGCTGTGACCTTGCTTCCGCCCCGGAGATGCCGTGCGTCTTATTCGGGTACACCATCAAACGGAATTCTTTTCCCGACCGGATGAATGCATCGACCATCTGGATCGTGTTCTGGAAATGCACGTTATCGTCGCTCGTTCCATGTACCAGCAGCAACGATCCGTGCAGGTTGCCCGCGGCGCTGACGGTGGAATTGTCGTAGCCGCTTGAGTTGTCCTGCAACAGTCCCATGTAGCGCTCGGTATAGATCGAATCATAGTTGCGCTGATTCGTTATGGGCGCCACCGAGATGCCGGCTTTGAAACGGTCGGAATGAGTCAGCGAATAGAGCGTCATCGAGCCGCCATTCGACCATCCCCACATCGCTGTGCGCGTGTGATCGAGCTGCGGATACCGCGCGTATAACTGGTCGAGCGCGGTGAGCTGGTCTTTCAGTTCGACGCCGCCGAACTGTCCTCGGATGGCCGCCGAAAATTTTCTGCCGCGATTCGGTGTGCCGCGATTGTCGACGGAAAAGATGGCAAAACCCTCTTTCGCCAGCATCTGGTGAAAAAGTGCGTTGGTGCCGCCCCAGTCGTCCTTCACCGTTTGGCCAGCGGGGCCGCCATAGATGTAAACGATGAGCGGAACTTTGGCGCTGGGGTCGGTGTTCGCGGGCAGGATGAGAAAGCCATACAGCAGAGTGCCGTCCTCGGCTTTGAACTCGAGCGGCTTGGGCGCAATTGGACCGTAGTCGGCGATCCCGCGGCTTTCCCAGATTTTCCGGCACGGGCCAGCCGCGGAGCAGATGGAAATTGCCGGCGGCGTCAGCGTGGCGGAATGCGTCTCCACATAATGTTTGCCATTCTCGGCGAAACTGGCGAGGTCGTGACCCGGTTCCGAAGAGACGGCCTGCAGGCCTGAGCCATCCAGCTTGATGGAGAAAAGTTTCTCCTCCCGCGGGTCATCTTTATTGGCCGTGAAAAAGACCGTGCCCGAATCCGGATCCACGCCATTGACGGCGAGGACTTCGTAGTCGCCGCTTTCAACCTGGCGCTCAAGTTTGGCTTCGCCCGCGATCGGATCGAGCGGGTTAAAACTGTAGAGATAAATATGGGTATGGCCGTCCCGCCAGCTCGTCCACAGAAAGTGGTCGCCGGACTTGAGAATGCGGCAATCGTCGTTGACGTTTACCCACGCGCCGGGCTCAGACTCGGTTAGCACTTTGCGCGTCTTTCCCGATTTTGTGTTGATGAAATAAAGATCCAGCACATCCTGTTTGCGATTCAGTACCTCGGCCCACGCCCATTCTTCGCGTATCCACCCAAAGCGGGGGACATAGGTGTCATCGTCATCTGTGAGCTTCATCCACCGTGCCTTGCCGCGCCCGTCGCTGCTCGCCACACCGAGGCGCACGCTAGGATTCGGATCGCCCGGCTGCGGATACTTTTCCTGCTCGACGTGAGGATGAGTCGGCAACCAGTCGGTGATCGGATAAGTAGGTACGCGACTTTCGTCCATCTGCAGAAAGAGTATGTCGCGGCCTTCGGGCGACCAGAAGAAGTTGCTACGCACCGCAAGCTCTTCGGCGTAAACCCAGTCAACTTCACCGTTGAGGATGTCGTCTCCCAGAGTCTTATCTTTGTCCTTATCCTTCTCCTTCTCGGCGTGAAGGAGCGGGCGCTCGCCCGCTTCTTCTGTGACCGGGTGCACATAAAGATTATGCTTGCGTACGTAGGCCAGGCGCGTGCCGTCGGGTGAAAACTTCGGATCCTGGCTCGGATCGGGAGACGAAGTAAGTTGCACGGCCGTTCCCGTCTCGAGGCTGTAATACCAGAGCTGTCCCTGGGCATCGAAAAGCAGGTGCTTGGAATCGGGCGACCAGGAGTAAGCGGCGACGTGATAACGCGTAACGCGCTCTTTCTCGCGTTCGTCCTTGATCCTGGAGGCCGGCGGGGCGAGTTGGGAAAGCTTGACCGCGCTTACCAGAACTTTTTTCTCGCCCGTGGCGGCGTCCACGTACCAGAGTTCGCCGTGCTCGCCCGAGTCATCGCGCAGCACGTACGATACCTTGCTGCCATCCGGACTCCACTTGATGGTCTCGGGAGCACGGCCGGTGATGCCTCCCTCGGCGAAGATGGCGTCGATGGAAAGTTGCTTCGCGGGTGCGGCACTCTGGGCGCTGCCGAAAGTAAGCAACAGCACGTCGAGAAGAAAAGCGGTGAACAGTCTTTTCACAAACGTACTCCGATTCAGCACGGTAGAAGATCAGCCAATGGTGAAACCCCAAAAGTGTACAAGAAGAGAAGTCTTGGCGTCAGAAATAGCCCACGAAGGGAGTGCGGCGTTGCTGGCCAAGATCGAAGGGATTCGCGACCCAAGCGGTAGCGGAGTAAAAGGCAGGTGTTAAAAACGAAAAGCCCCGCTCGCCGCGAGGCTTTTGAACACGTCTGCGAAACTGAACTCAGTTTAGGAGCAAGCGACTGCCAGGTCAAGCAAGGAATAACCAGGTCTTGAGCACTTTGGAGACCGTGCGGAAGGAGCCAGACTCGAACCGGTCGGGCTGTTAGGCCGTCCAACGTTTCGCAGACGTGTTCAGTACCCCCACTGAAAGCACCCTCCACAAACAGCGTCCGCGCAAACTGGATGTAAGAGCTTAACCGCAGAAATGCTGTGTGCCAGATCACACAAGGTTTGTGGCGAATCAACTATGTTGAGCGAGCGATCTCATCTCGGCGCTAACAGGATGTTGCGCTTCATAGGCAGCGATTTCGGATTCATGTCGGAGCGTAAGTCCGATATCGTCCAATCCGTTCAGCAGACAATGCCGGGCGAATTCGTCGATGGCAAAGGTGGCCACGAAGCCTCGCCCATCTTCTACCCGCTGGGATTCGAGGTCGACGGTGAGTTGGTAGCCCTCGATTTCCTTCGCGCGGCGCATGATCTCGGCGACTTGCTCGTCGGTGAGACGCACGGTCAGAAGGCCGTTCTTCAGGCTGTTATTGGCGAAGATGTCGGCGAACGAGGATGCGATTACGACGCGGAACCCGAAATCGGCAAGCGCCCAGACCGCGTGCTCGCGCGAAGACCCACAGCCAAAGTTCCTGCCGGCGACCAGGATTGAAGCACCCTGATAACGGGGCGCGTGCAGCACAAAATCGGCGATCTTTTGACCCTGCCCTGAAAAGCGCCAGTCGCTAAACAGAAATTGCCCGAAGCCGGTGCGCTCGATGCGCTTCAAAAACTGCTTGGGGATAATCTGATCCGTGTCGACGTTCACACGATCGAGCGGAGCCACGAGCCCGGTATGTTTGCGAAATGGTTGCATCGTATCCCTCGTTGGCCGCTAGTCGTCAGTCGTTCGATATTCTGGATTGTCCAGGACTGTTGGTCGTACAACACTTTTAACTTCGCTTCCAGGCCGCGAACGACCAACGACCAACGACGAACGACTATTTAAATCGCCACTTCCGTATATCCGTAAAATGTCCTTCAATCGCCGCCGCCGCTGCCATCATCGGGCTGACTAAATGCGTCCGTCCGCCGCGGCCCTGCCGTCCCTCAAAATTTCGATTGCTGGTCGAAGCGCAACGCTCCCCGGGCTGCAGGATGTCAGGATTCATGCCCAGACACATCGAGCATCCCGATTCGCGCCATTCAAAACCGGCATCGACAAAAATGCGGTGCAACCCTTCCTGCTCGGCGGCCCGCTTGATCGCCTGCGAACCGGGGACGACCATGGCCCGGACTCTTGGATTTACATGGCGTCCCTTAGCCACTCGCGCCGCCGCGCGCAGGTCTTCAATGCGCGAATTGGTGCAGGATCCGATAAACACCCGGTCCACGGCAATCTGTTCGATCGGCATTCCCGGCTTGAGGTCCATATAGGCGAGCGCCTGCTCGGCAGCCCGACGATCGGATTCCGCAGCGAAGCTGTCTAATTCTGGTACGCGCGCGTTGACGGCGACCACCATCCCGGGATTCGTGCCCCAGGTCACGAACGGCGCAAGCGACGCTGCATCAATTTCGAGGACGCGATCGTAATGCGCTCCCGGATCACTCGCCAGCGTCCGCCAATAGGAAACAGACGCGTCCCAATCTTTGTCTTTGGGTGCAAAGCGGCGGCCATGAATGTAGGCAAAAGTAGTTTCATCAGGTGCAATCAATCCCGCGCGCGCTCCGGCTTCAATGCTCATGTTGCAGAGCGTCATGCGCCCTTCCATGGAAAGGTCCCGCACCGCTTCACCCGCATATTCGATCACGTGCCCGGTCGCGCCATCGGTACCGATGCATCCAATGATTCCCAGGGCAAGATCCTTCGCGGTGACCCCCTCCGGCAGTTTGCCCTGCACGTGGATCAGCATCGACTTAGCTTTATTCTGCGGCAGGCATTGGGTGGCGAGCACATGCTCCACTTCGGATGTACCGATGCCAAACGCCAACGATCCAAAAGCTCCATGGGTGGAAGTATGGCTGTCGCCGCAGACAATCGTCATGCCGGGCAGCGTGATGCCGAGTTCCGGACCGATCACATGCACGATGCCCTGCTCGGCCGAATCCATATCAAAGAGGGGGACGCCAAACTCGCGGCAGTTCTTCTGCAATGCCTCGATTTGTTTCGCGGCAATCGGATCGGTGATGGGCGAGCCGCGCGGCGTAGTAGGAATGTTGTGGTCAACAGTGGCCACGGTGCGCAAAGGCTGGCGAAGCTGGCGGCCATGGGCGCGCAGTCCGTCGAAAGCCTGCGGCGACGTCACTTCGTGCACCAAGTGCAGGTCGATGTAGAGAATCGCCGATTGCCCGGCCGGTGCGGCGACCAGGTGGGCGTCCCAGATTTTGTCGAACAGTGTGCGAGCCGGCATGAGACTTCAACGTACCCCACACAGTTTATCGGATCGCGCCCCCTCTGATAACTGCCCAGGCGCTTTTTTCCTCGAAACGGGGGCACGGATAGCAGTTTCGGTTATGATTTGAGAAAGCTCAACTGAGGATTTCACCGCATGATCAACGGCAAGCGCATTGCCGTCGTGTTGCCCGCCTATAACGCGGAAAAAACGCTGGAAGCCACCGTGCGTGAATTGCCCGACCTCATCGATACCTGCATTCTTGTCGACGATCACAGCCTCGACCGTACGGTGGAAATCGCCCAGCGGCTAGGCTTGCAGTATTTCGTCCACGACCGCAACTACGGCTACGGCCGCAACCAGCAGACCTGCTACCGGGAGGCGCTGGCGGCCGGCGCAGACGTGGTGATCATGGTGCATCCCGATTATCAGTACACGCCGTTGCTGGTAACCGCCATGGCGAGCATGGTGGCCTACGGCGTCTATGACGCCGTTCTTGGATCCCGCATCATTGGCGGCACCGCCTTGCGCGGAGGCATGCCCCTTTACAAGTACGTTGCCAACCGTCTGCTGACCGCATTTGAGAATCTGTTTCTGAGAGTCAAGCTCTCCGAGTATCACACCGGTTATCGCGCCTTCAGCCGCGAGGTCCTGATGCATCTGCCACTCGGCGAGAATAGCGACGATTTTGTCTTCGACAACCAGATGCTGGCGCAATGCGTATATTTCGGCTTTCGCATCGGCGAAGTGTCGTGCCCGACAAAGTATTTCGAGGAAGCCTCGTCCATCAATTTCCGGCGCAGCGTGCAATATGGCCTGGGCGTGCTGAAGACCACCCTGCAGTTCGCGCTGCAACGGGCGGGCCTTGCCCACTTCGGAATCTTCAGCGAACGCGGCCGACGCCTGGAACGCGAGTATTACAAGCCCGGCATCACCAAGGGCTCAGAGTCTGGACTTTGACGGCGAAGCCCTTGCACGGCCACTCCGCTTGGCGAGATGACAACCGCTCCCGCTTGCGAAATCTTGCCCTGCTGGTTTTGGCAACATCTCTTGCGCTGTTGGTCATGGGCTACCACCCCGGCTTGGAAGACGACGCCTTTTATCTGGCCGCCATCAAGCGAGATCTTAATCCCGCTCTTTTCCCGCACGACGCCGATTTTTTCCGCCTGCAGTTCCAGGC
>JBAQJU010000233.1:0-32863 GCA_049300475.1 Terriglobales bacterium
TCATCTACAGTGTGATCGCGGTTGTCTTGGTATTGGTGGTGGCGGGCGTGGTGATCGCCGCTACCAGCGGCGGCACCAAGATCGACCCGTCGAAGCTGGCCAAGGTGGAACGGGGAGACTTGGCGAAGAGTGTGGTCGCGACCGGCAAGATCGAACCGATCACGAAGGTTGAAGTCAAGTCGAAAGCCAGCGGAATCGTGAAGAAACTCTACGTCGATTACGGCGACCAGGTGAAAAAGGGGCAGGTGCTGGCCGAACTCGATCGGGACGAAATTCAGGCCCGGGTGGACCAGGCGCGCGCGCAGTTGGCGGCCTCAGAAGCGAGTTTGAATGGGACCCGCGCCGACCTGGTGCGCGCCAAAGTGGATGCGGAAAGCCCCGATGTCCCCCTATTGAAGCGCGCCTATGAGCGCGCCCAGGGTATGGCGAAAGAAGGAGTGGTGTCGGCCTCCGCGCTCGACGATGCGGAAAAAAATTATGTGATGGCGCTGAACAAGCAGAATGTGTCCAAAGCGCAGTTGCAAGTCTTGCAGGCGAAGATCGGGCAAGCCGAGGGACAAGTATCGCAGGACCGGGCTAACCTTAAACAACTGGAAGAGCAACTCAGCTACACCACGATCGAATCGCCGCTCGACGGAATCGTGCTCTCGCGCGACGTCGAGATTGGCGATGCCGTCAGTTCGATTCTGGTGCTCGGGTCGACGGCGACGCTAGTAATGACTCTAGGCGACACGAGCGAGGTTTACGTCAAGGGCAAAGTGGATGAGAGCGACATCGGCAAGGTCTACCTGGGACAGCCGGCCAGAATCAAGGTCGAGTCTTTCAAGGATAAGACGTTCACGGGCAAGGTTACGAAAATTTCTCCCATGGGCGTGGAGAAGGATAACGTCACGACCTTCGAAGTGCGCGTCTCGATCAATAATCCCGAAGGCATGTTGAAGGCGATGATGACGGCCAACGCGGAGATCATCCTGGAAGAACACAAGAATGTGCTGCAGATCCCAGAGGGCGCGATCATTTACGACAAAGATAAGAACGCATCGGTCGAGGTGCCCGATCCCAAAGCCAAGGATGGCAAAAGGAAGCTGGCGGTAAACATAGGGATTTCGAACGGCGCCAAGACTGAATTGCTCAAGGGGTTGAAGGAAGGCGATCAGGTGGTGCTGCAGTAGAAAAGCTCTAGCAGGCTTGCGGAAAAAGTCACGAACGTAGGCGCCACCGTGGAAGAGCGGCCCTTCAGGGCCGCGTAAGTCTTCGAATCAAGTTGGGGCTTTAGCCCCAGTGGCCGCATTCCGCATGCCAGCGCACTTTTTTCGCAGCCTGCTAGCTCTTAGGCTTTTGTTGTCGGCTGTTCGTCGTGCGCTGTCAGCCTTTAAGGAGGCGCTCTCTATGAACAAAAACCTTCTGATTCGCTCTCGCTTGATCGGTGTGCTGGCCATTGTGGTGGTCAGCGCGCTGCCCAGTTTTGGCTCGGTCGCTGGAACTTTTGACCGCTCATTGCAGGTGAATGGCGCGGTCGATCTCGAGGTGCTCAGTAGATCAGGAGATATCACGATTCGCAACGGATCGGCGGGCACGGTCTCGATTCATGGCAAGATTCATGTGGGAAACTCCTGGTTTGGCGGCGATCGCAAGCCCGAGGTACAGGAGATCCAGAGCAATCCTCCGATTCGCCAGAACGGGAACAGCATTCGCATCGATTACGTCAATGCCACCAACATTTCCATCGACTATGAAATCACCGTCCCAGAGAACACCGCGGTTCGCGCCCACACCGGGAGCGGCGATCAGAACGTAGAAGGCCTGAAGGGAAACGTGGATCTGGAGAGCGGATCGGGTGATATGAAGCTGGCGCGCCTGACCGGCGATATGCATTTTCAAACAGGCTCCGGAAATATTACAGGCCGCGAGGTCGCTGGCCCACTCCGCGCCAAGGCGGGCAGCGGCGACATTGTAGTCGACGAGACAGGCGCGGGCGATGTGGAGATCCGCACCGGCTCCGGCAATATCACTGTGAAAGGCATCAATGGTGGTTTTCATGTCGAAGCGGGGAGCGGCGACATTCGCGGCCAGGGATCGCCCAGAAATCTGTGGAGTGTCCGCACGGGTTCTGGAAACGTGACGCTCCAGCTACCATCTGATGCAGCGTTTGACGTGGACATTTCTTCCAGCTCTGGAACAGTGACGCTGGGGCACCCGGTGACGACTACCGTCCAGGGACGCATTCAGGAGTCGCATAAGAGCGTCGTGGGCAAGGTGCGCGGTGGTGGCCCGACGATCTCGGTTCACACGGGGTCGGGCGACGTTCGGGTGGATTAGAGGTCGCGGTCTCTTGGACACAACTGGCGACAGGCTTAAGATGCTGTGGTTAGATTTTGGGGGGCAGATTTTGGGTGGCGCAACGCTTCAGCGTTGCGATCAACGGACTCTTTTGAATGCGGCTTCAGCCGCTGAGGTAGCTCTTCTCGCTCAAGAGCTATTTTCCCTCCAAGCACATAGCAACCCCTAAGCAAGAACGACTGTCATTAGACCGGAATCCAACCACGCCTTGACGCGCCATCGTGTGACGGCTGATACTTCGATTGGTTGCTGTGGATTTGCAACCTTGACGAGGTAGCGGATTGTCACGTCCCGCCATTATCACTCTTACCACCGACTTCGGACTCAACGATCACTTTGTCGGCGCGATGAAAGGGGTCATGCTGGGAACCGCGCCCGACGCGCAGATTGTCGACATCAGCCATGCGGTGCAACCCTTTGACATCCTCGACGGTGCGCTGACCATCTCGCAGGCCTATTCCTATTTTCCATCGGGAACGGTGCACGTGGTGATCGTCGATCCGGGAGTGGGCACGGCGCGGCGGCCAATTATTCTTACCGGCGATCGGCATTTGTTCGTGGCCCCGGATAATGGCGTACTTTCACTGATCTACGATCGCGAGGAAAGGATCTCGGTCCGGCACGTTACCGCCGAGCATTATTTTCTGCAACCACGCAGCAACACTTTTCACGGACGCGACATTTTCGCTCCCGTCGCCGCCTTTCTGGCGAAAGGCGTTGAAGCCAACCGCTTTGGAGATGAGATCACCGATTATGTCCGGTTTGCCGCGCCCCGGCCCAAGCCAGTTGACGAGCGAACGCTACGTGGCATCGTGCTCAAAGTGGATCGCTTCGGAAACCTCGTTACCAACATCACTCCGGCGGATATGCCCAGACTGTTCGAATCCGCGCCGCCGGCCTTCAAGATTACGGTGGGCAAAGGACAGGCCACCCGCATTTGCGCCAACTACTCGCAAGGCGCTCCCGCCGAAATGTTTGGCATCCTGGGCAGCATGGGGTTTTTGGAGATCGCAACCAATCGCGGGTCGGCATATCAACTGCTGGGTGCGGGCAAGGGAAGCGATGTCAGCATTGTGCTGGAGGGTGGCTGAGTGCGCTGGTTTTACTAGAGGGTGTTTTCAAAAATAGGGCCTTGAAAGGGCTAGAGCGTATTTTCAAAAAATGGGGCTTTGAAAGGGCCCGGCTTCAGCGGGGCCGCCCTGAGCCGAAAAGATATTGGGGCTTTAGCCCCTGCGGGCAATGGTTTCATATTCACAATCGATTTTTTGAAACACGCTCTAGAGTTTCTTTGCCTTGGGATGGACGTAGCGGTCCATCTCGCCCGTCCATTTCAGGAAGCGCCAGAGGTTGGCGCGCTCGGTCAGCAAAAATTCCCAAAATTCCAGAAAGCCAATCTGCGTCATCTTGACTCCGGTATAGGTTTCAATGCGCCACAGAAGATACGGACTCCGCCACGGAGCGATGCGGTGGCCGCGAGTGGAATTCCAGAGGAAGCGCAGAATCTGCCACATCGGAACTCAGTATATCGCGGGGAGCCAATCCAGCCCCATGGTCTCAGCTTTTAGATCCTAAGCTCTTAGCCAAACCCGCCCGCCTAAGTGCCAAGAGCTAAGAGCCAAGAACTGAGAGCTAAGAGCTAAGAGCTAAGAACTGAGAACTGAGAACTGAGAACTGAGAACTGAGAACTGAGAACTGAGAACTGTTCCTCACTCCGCCAGCTTCTTCAGTCGCCGCAGCAGCGAAGTGGGATGAATTCCCAGCACCCGCGCGGCGTGGGTTTTGTTATTTCCGGTCGCCGCCAGAACGCGCTGAATGTAGTCGTCCTCGTACTGGCGCAGGCTGACGTATCCATCGCCGTTCGCCGGGTCATCACAGGCAGAGGTGATCGTGTCAGCCGGTTCGGGTGGATGGTGTTCGCAAATCTCTTCGGGAAGAAATGTCGCGTCGATGTCGCCATCGGGCGCAAGAATCATGGTGCGCTCAATCACGTTCTTCAGTTCTCGGATGTTTCCCTGCCAGGGATAGTTCTGCAGCAACTCGGCCGCGCCCGGAGAAAATCCGGTGAACGCTTTATGCAGCTCCTGATTGAAATGCTGGATCATCTCGAGCGCCAACGGAAGGATATCTTCCCTGCGCTCCCTTAGCGGCGGGATGAGCAGCGGAACCACGTTGAGGCGGTAGTAGAGGTCCTCACGAAACTGTCCTTTGGCCACGGCCTCTTTCAGTTCGGTGTTGGTGGCCGCAATCAGGCGGACGTCGATGGTGATGGTGCGCGTGCCCCCAAGACGCATGAATGTTCCTTCTTCGAGCACACGCAGCAGTTTCGCCTGGACGGCGGCAGCCATGTTGCCAATCTCATCCAGAAATAATGTACCGCTATGCGCGCGCTCCAGCAGACCTTCCTTGCGGCGTCGCGCGTCGGTAAAGGCCCCCGGCTCGAAGCCAAACAGTTCACTCTCCAGCAGGTTCTCAGGGAGCGCCGCGCAGTTCAGTTCGAGCAAGGGCATGTTGGCGCGCGGGCTGGCGTAGTGAATGGCGCGGGCCAGCACTCCTTTGCCGGTGCCGCTTTCGCCCAGGATGAGAATGGTGGTGTGATCGGACTCCGCCGCTTTTTTCGCCATCTCAAGCATGGATCGCATGGTGGGATTCTGCGTGACGACGCGCCCGAAATCGTACTGACCCTTGGCGCGTTCCACGTCGCCACGCACACGCACGCGCAGCGCCAGCATTTCACCGGCACGCTGCAATGTAGTCATCAGGTCGGCGAGGTGGAACGGCTTCACGAGGTAGTCATAAGCGCCAGCCTTCATGGCTTCAACGGCGCGATCCACCATGTGATAGGCGCTCATCATCAGAACGATGGAGGCCGGGCTCGCCGACTTCATGCGGCGCAGCACTTCGACGCCATCGATTCCCGGCAGAACGATATCGAGCAGAATCAGCTCAGGACCCTGTTCTTCAAAAGCTCGCAGGGCATCTTCGCCCGACCCAGCCGTGAACACTTCATACCCTTCGGCTCGCAGGCCGCGCGAGATGGTGCGCAAGGTCAGTTCTTCGTCATCGACAACCAGTACGCTGTACGGCATCGCAACTTCACCTCGTTAGATCACCGAAACCAAGATCGCCGAAACCCAGACCGCTGAAAACCTTTCATCCCACGATCTGCGACTTCTCTTTCTCCTCATCCGATTGCTCTTCCGATCGCAGCGGCAGCGTGAACGTGACCGTCGTTCCGTGTCCTACGACGCTGTCGACGCGCATGTCTCCGCCATGACTTCGAACATAGGCATGGCTGATACTGAGGCCCAGGCCGGTGCCCCGTCCTCGCTTGGTGGTGTAAAAAGGCTCGAAGACGTGAGCCAGAACCTCGGGAGGCATCCCGCAGCCGGTGTCGATGACGCGGATTTCTATGCTCTCCACCAGCGTCAGCTTCGATGCGGAAACCGTAATGCGGCCCGCTTCCCGGGTTGCTTCAGCGGCATTCAGCAAGAGGTTCATCAGGATCTGCGAGATCTGGTTGGCATCGGCGCGCAGCAATGGCAGGTCAGTCGGCACTTCGACACTGAGAATCTTGCCCCGCAACATGGGTTGATTCTCGAGAAACGCGATCGTATCGGCCACCAGTCGTGCCAGGCTGATCCTGCTCCACACGGGCGGCGAAGGACGCGCATAGTTCACCAAGCCGCGCAACGTCGAAGAAATCCGCCGGGCGCCGGCAATGCACTGCTCAATTTCGGATCGGTCGGCAGGGTCCGTTGAGCTTCTCAACTCCAGTTCCAGGTGCGAGAGAATTCCGAGCAGCGGGTTATTGATCTCGTGGGCCGCACCCAGGGCCAGTTGCGCCAGAGCGGCGAATTTCTCGTATTCGGAAAGCTGCGCCTGGAATTGAAGCTTCTGGCGGTCAAGTTCGCGCTGTTCGTAAAGCCTGCGAAACAACTCCTCCTGAACCGTGTTGCGTTGCTGGTCGCTTTCTCGAGCCTGCTTCCTGGCCACCTCGATCTGGCGCGTCACTTGGCCCATGCGGTAGAGGTGGAAAGCGGAAGCGCCTCCGACCAGGGATGCGGCAATCGCGAAGATCCAGAGCGGACTCATCCAGTTTCAGAATGACTCCGCCGGAGGCGGGCGACAGTGATGCCAGTCACGCGCGACCGTGGTGTAGAGCGTCATGGCGCGTGATGACGCGCGGGGGCCAACCGCCGGCCTCCGCATTTCGCTCAAAAAAAAGCCGAAGCGAGCGCTTCGGCCTTATCTACTGTCACGAAAGTCGACTTCTGTTGTCACGAAAGTCGACTTCTGGAAAGAACCCGCCGCAATTATTTCTCGGCCATCTCGACCTTGGCGCTGGTGTTCTCCCATTCCATGCGCAGCGTACACTTGCTGCCGGCCTGCTCAAAGGCAATCGTGAAATCTTCGACTGGCGCGGACATCTTCGAAACGCTCATCGGGACGCGCGCCAACTCGTCGGATTCATACTTGTACGGAATCCCCCATTCCCCCGTCTTCTTGTTGATAATCAGCGTCCACTTGTCGGCTTCCGGAACCGTGAAAATCGTGTAGCTGCCGGCCAGCACGTCTTTGCCGCCAACGTTCACAGTCACGTCGGAAACGAAAGTGGTTGCCTCGTTTGCGCCCGTGCGCCAGACTTCGCCATAAGGCACGAGTCCGCCGAAAATCTTGCGGCCCTTGGCTCGCGGGCTGGAATAATCGATCTTCACCACTTTGCCGTCAGAGAACTTGCATTCCGTACTGGCGGGCGGACTGGGACGCTTCGATTTGTCATGCCCCATTTGCGCGGTCGCGAAGGTTGCAATCGCCAACAACGCCACTGGAACAAATACCAATTTCTTCATCTCTTCCTCCTGAGTGCTTAAGAATTATACTTATTTCCCCGCTACAATCTCTGCATGGCTGTCTTCAACGAAAAGCAGGAAGAACTCGAACACTTCGAAACCCGCATGGGCGTGCCCCGCGGACGCCTCGCCGTCACCATGGATCTGGTCACCGATGCCATGGCGCTGGTTGGCCAGCACGGTGTTTATTGCCAGAGCCAGCGCTGGCCCGGCAAGCCTGTCATGGATGTGCAGCTCATCATGAAAAATCTCACCGACGCCAAAGAACTCATTCAGAGCGTCATGGAAGAATTGAAACCTAAAGGCTGAGTAGAGACGCGGCTCGCCGCGTCTGCCTCGTGAGACCACGTAAGGCTCGTTTCTACGATGGTTTGCCCGCACCGTTTTCGAGGTTGGGGAAAAACTCCGCGTTGCGCACGAACGGGAAGGGCACGAGTTCGTTGTGCTCTCTTGTTCGTCGGCCATCGGAGGACCGGTTACGAACGATTCGCATGAGGCGCCATAAGGCGGCAGGTGCCGGCAGCGTCCCCGATACAATCAAGCGATGGAGCGCAAGATCTTCTGGGTCGTGTTCACCGTCCTCGGCGTTGCCGCCGATTTCATGCTGCCCATCTGGTGGGCGCTGGGCGCGACCATCCCCATCGTTTTTATCTCGTGGTGGGTCGCCTACCGCAGTGGATGGTTCGAATAACGGATCCCCCGGGCAATCTCCCGCCCAGCGATGTCGAGCGGTCATAGTCAATAGATGTTCTCCGCTCCCGAATGCTAGCCTGAGCTGTATGCGCTATTGCCTGCTCGTCGCGGTCGTCTTACTGCTGCACCCGACGCACTCCTTGGCCGCCGCCGCCGGCTGGACACTTCACTACCAGCCCACCCGCATCGTCAACGGATCACCCGTCGCTTTCCGCGTCACCACCCCCAAGCCCGTGCGCAGCCTCACCGGCAATTGGCTGGGGCATGAAATCGAATTTAGCTTCGACCGGCAAGCAAAGATGTGGTTCGCGATAGCCGGAGCCAGCCTCGAGATCAGACCCGGCTCCTATCCAATCCGATTCCACGCCGAAACCGCTGCCGGAGAACCCATTTCGTTTGAGAAGGGAATTCCGGTTCAGGGTCGCCGCTATCCTCAAGTGCGGCTGAAAGTCCCCGACCGCTATACCGCGCCCAGCCTCGAAGAGCAACACGAGATTGAAGAAGATAAGAAGACAAAAGAGGAGGCCTTTAAAACTCTCAGCCCGGAGCGCGAGTGGCGGGGATCGTTCGATCCTCCCGTCAAGGCGCAAATCTCCGACGTCTTCGGAGTTCAGAGAGTTTTCAATGGGTCGGTGCAGAGCACGCATCAGGGGCTCGATTTCCGCGTGCCCGCCGGAACTCCCGTGGCCGCCGTGAACCACGGTCAGGTCATCCTCGCCCGGCCTCTGTTTTTTGAGGGAAACTGCGTCGTCATCGACCACGGCCAGGGACTCTTGACTCTCTATCTTCACTTGTCGAAGTTTTCCGTTAAAGAAGGCGATGTGGTCAGAAAAGGCCAGCAGATTGGCGTGAGCGGAGGCACAGGCCGCGCCACCGGCCCCCATCTTCATCTGGCGGTGCGCTGGCAAGGCGTCTATCTGAACCCGCAGACGCTGCTCGCATTGCGTTTGCCGTAAATGAAGCTCTCAGCTTCAAGCTCTCAGGAGCTATGAGCTTGAAGCTATGAGCTTGGAGCAAAGAGCCGCCCCTCACGAATAGCCAGCCGCTGCCAGCGGCTCTCCTTCCGGTTCCCACATGCCATCGCGGAAGGTCACGCTACGTCCCGAGATCGCCGGAATGCGCTCGCCCGGAACGATGATTCCCACCAGGTTCAAAGGGTCAGCGGCCGCAATGACCACGCGCTCGCCATTCATCGGGAGCTTGCGGTTGGCGCGCAGCGATTCGACCGCGACCGGAAGCGCAAATTGCTCGCCCAAAAATCCATCCACGAATCGTCCACCGCGCACCTCGCCCCTGTCTTCGAGGCGCCGGAATCCGATCTGTAATTCGCGCCAGCGCGGCAGATTGGTCTCCCGCGCCAGAAGATCGCGGAAGACGACGCCGTAACGCCGGAGCAACATCCAGCAGCATGACTCCACGTGGCGATCGCGGTCGGCGCCTTCGGTATGCAACAGCGACCAGCGGCCCGGCGCATGCCTTGGCCGTCTCATTTTTGCCATCGCTAATCTGCTTGATCCGAAGCCGCTGCTCGAAGAAGTTTTCGGCGTCACCAGCGCGCGCAGGTTTTCGAATCCGTCGGCCGTCACCAATCCTGCCGCAACCAACTCCCAGAGCCCGGTTTCGACCTCCGCCTTGAGTCTTTCCGTAGCTCGCACCATATCCGGGAAAAACAGCGCGCCGCGCTGCTTCATCAATTCCAGCAACTCGCCCGCCCCCGGACTGAGAAACGATGTTGCCGAATCTTCCGCGCCCGGATGATGCGGGCGCATCCAATCCGCCTCTTCGCGCACGAAGAACGCAACCGGCGCCACGCGGGTCGGGATTACACGCCGCATTCTCTGTGGAGGTTGCTCGCTGGCAATGCCATGCTCGCCCGTCGCCTGAACGAATCCGGAGCCATCGGCCCTGTCCATCGCCTCCAGCGTAGCTGGATGCGGTGACAGCCGTCCCCATCCAACCGCGCCGGCCAGGCATAGCTGGTCAAGATAAGCGGGATCGTAATCCGCAATCCTTCGGCCCAGCACAAACCGCTCCCAGGTGTTGGCAGGAATTTCAAATCCCTGCAATTGGCGGATCACTTCGAGCGTGCCATGTTCGCCACGCACCTGAGTGCCGGGAGCGATATGCTGCCAGCGCAACAGCCAGTTCATGAACTGCGCCGCTGTCACCGGCTCAATCTGTTTGCGCAAGGTCGCGACGGTCAGGCGATGAATGCGCGCCAGCAATCGTCGTTCGCACCACTCCGTTGCAACGTGGGGACAGCCGCCCTCGGCTGTCCGGGCGAGTGAAGCTCGCCCATCTCCCGCGCGCGAATCGGCGGGCCGGAACTTCCCGCGTAGAATCGTCCCGCTGGCCTCGATGCGGAGTAGAGCTTTTTCGATATCGGACGCAGGCAGTCCCAGCAGTTCGCCAATTTCTAACGCGGTAGTTGGACCAAGATGTGCCATCCACCCTTGAACTGCGATCAGCACAGCGTCGTCAAAGCTGAGCATAGTAGAGACGCAGCTTGCCGCGTCTCCAGACTGTGTGGTGGCGGGGCTCCGCCCCGCCCGGACGGGGCAAAGCCCCGACACCACACGATGCATCGCGCGAAAGCATTCTTCGCGCTCGGCGGCTACCCAGTATTGTTTGCCAGCAGCATCTGCCACAAACGCCCGATTCTCGGCCTGCAGCCGATCGAAGAACCCAACCCATCTCGCGCTGATCTGACTCCCGATCTGGCCCGCGATGCTCTGAGCTTCGCTTTCCTGAGAGCTGAGAGCTGAGAGCTGAGAGCTATTTTCATGACCGACGACCACCGGCCACTGACCACTGTTCTGCGGCACGGCCACCAACGTATGCAGCACATCGTGCAGTTCATCCGCGTCGCGCACATCCGGCCAGGCCTCGGCTTGCACCTGCGCGATGGCCGAGGGATCGAGCGCACCCACTTCTTCGAGCACCGACGCCGGCAACACTCGCCGCATCTCGACCGCGCGCGCGCGCCGCTCTTCGAGCGGCGCGTCATCCAAGTATGCGTAGGGATTTGCATTCAGGATCTCGTGTGAAAACTGCGAGGGCACGGGCGTGTCTACGGCCAGGCAACGAATCCGTCCCTGCTCGATGCCGCGCAACACTTCGCCGAGACCTTCGATGTCCAATGCTTCGGTGAGCACATCCTTCATCACCTCGGCGACCAGGGGGTGATCGGGAATCTTGATATCCCCTTCGATATTCTCAAAGCACGCCGCCACATCGGGGAATACCGAGGCCAGTAAATCGTCCGACCGGATCCTCTGAATCTGCGGTGGAACTTTCTTGCCGCCCTGAAAGCGCAGCAGCGCCAGCGCCCTGGTTGCGTCCCAGCGCCAGCGGGTGCCAAAGATGGGCGAAGCCAAAGCCGCCTGCTCGAGAATTGGCGCCATGGTCTCAGAATGGAGAAACTGAAAAACGTCGGCGAGTGGGAAACTGTGCTGCTCGGCGAGCGCGATATTCAGGCCATTGTCGGTGGCGGCCGCTTGCAACTCGAAGTTGAAGCCGCGGCAGAACCGCTTGCGCAGCGCGAGTCCCCACGCCTTGTTCACCCGCCCGCCAAAGGGAGCGTGGATGATCAACTGCATTCCGCCCCCCTCATCGAAGAAACGCTCAGCAATGATCGTTGTCTGCGTGGGGACGTCGCCCAGCACGGCGCGTCCTTCCAGCACATACTGGATCAACTGCTCTGCGCCCGGCTGATCGAGGCCGCATTCTTCGCCCAGCCAGCTCACGACCTCCCCAATGACTGGCAGATTGCGCCAGCCTTCGACAGGAACGACGCCCGTCAACCGATCGCTGATGTCTTGTCGCAATTCACCCAACTGTTTCGACAGTTCGGCGGTGCGCGCCGGAGCCTCGCCGCGCCAAAAGGGAATGCCGGGAGGTTGTCCGTGAGCGTCCTCGACCAGAATGCGCGAAGACTTGCCTTCAATCCGGCGAATCCGCCACGACGTATTTCCCAGCAGCATGACCTCGCCGGCCATGCTTTCAACGGCGAAATCCTCATCGACAGTCCCGACCACCCCTCCATCCGGCTCCGCGACCACGGTGAACAGGGCATTATCGGGAATCGCGCCGCCGCTGGTGATGGCGGCCAGGCGCGCTCCGCGCCGCGGGCGCAGTTTGCGGTTAATTCGGTCATGGTGCAGATAGGCCCCATACCGGCCCCGCTGCGCGGCGATTCCTTCCGACAACATATCGATGACAGAATCAAATGTGGCGCGCGCAAGATTGCGATAGGGGTACGCCCGCTTGACCAAAGCGAACAGCTCATCCTCGTCCCAGCCGTCGGTTGTTTCCTTCGAATCGTGCGCGCCCGCGGCGGAGCTACCGGAGACCGCGCAGCACGCCACCATCTGCTGCGCCAGCACATCGAGCGATTCTTCCGGAAAAATCAGCCGGTCAAGTTCGCCCGACCGGATTGCCCGCACCAGCACCGCGCATTCGGCCAGGTCGTCGCGTGTTGTAACAAAAAATCTTCCCTTCGGAACCGCTCCCCGCCAGTGGCCGCTGCGTCCTACCCGCTGCAGGGCAACTGCAATTGAGCGGGGCGAACTGATGTGGCAGACGAGATCGACCGTTCCTACGTCGATGCCCAGCTCGAGCGAAGCGGTCGCGACGAGCACCTTGACCTGGCCCTCTTTCAATTTTCTTTCGGCCTCAAGGCGCAACTTGCGCGACAAACTGCCGTGATGGGCGGCAACGTTCTCCTCGCCAAGCCGCTCGCCGAGTTGATGCGCAATCCGTTCCGCGAGTCGCCGGGTGTTTACAAACACGAGCGTTGAGCGGTGAGCATTCACGAGTTCGACGATGCGCTCGTAAATCTCATCCCACATTTCGTTCGAAGCAACCGGCCCCAGTTCGGAGGCGGGAACTTCCACACCTAAATCCATCTTGCGCTGGTGGCCAATGTTGACGATGACCGGCTCGGGCCGCGGATGGTGAGGATCGGAGTTACCCGCCAGGAAGCGCGCCACCTCTTCGATTGGTTTTTGCGTTGCAGAAAGGCCAATGCGCACGGGAGGCCGCTCGGTTAAAGCTTCGAGCCGCTCCAACGACAACGCGAGATGCACTCCTCGCTTGTCGTCGGCGACCGCGTGAATCTCATCGACAATCACCGTCTCCACATCGCGGAGGATGGCGCGGCTTTTCTCGGCGGTGAGGAGAATGTAGAACGACTCCGGTGTGGTTACGAGGATGTGGGGCGGCCGCTTCAGCATCAGGCGCCGGTCTTTGGCCAAGGTGTCACCGGTGCGCACGGCCGTGCGAATCTCCGGCATCAGGAGGCCGCGCTCGCCTGCCATCTGGAGAATTTCACCCAGCGGGATCTCCAGGTTTTTCTGAATGTCGTTGCCGAGTGCCTTGAGCGGAGAGATGTAGAGAACTTCTGTGCGGTCGCTTAGTTGCCCGGCGAGCGCCTTGCAGACGAGGCGGTCGATGCAGGCGAGAAACGCGGCCAGCGTTTTGCCCGATCCGGTAGGCGCCGAGATCAGCGTCGTGTGGCCGGCGAGAATGTGCGGCCACCCCTGCTCCTGCGGCTCGGTGGGAGTGACAAAGCGCGAGACGAACCACTCCCGGACCAACGGATGAGCCCAGGCAAGGGAGGAGGGGACTGCGGACAGCATGGATTTGATTGTAGCTGGAGTCGACAGTTTCGTAAATTCTTCGCCTGTGGAATCATTATTTCTCGCCGTCGGCCTGCGCGCCAATTCTTGACAATGATTATGATATTGAATATGATGAATATGAATAATTCTAGGAGCATCCATGCCGAGCGCAAGAGTCTCCGCACTCACCCGAGATGACATAACGGCTGCCGCCAAGAGGTTGCGCGCCTCCCGGCCTGCGAAGTGGACTGTGATCGTAGAAGGCCGGGAGTTGCCTGCCAGACCACTTATTCTGGAAGCCGCAGGAGTGCCGCCAAACGATCCCACGAATTCGCATCAGGCCGTCAAAATTCTGGAGGATTGGGGATTCGATGTTCGATACGAGGGCAAGGCAACCTCGGGTCAGGGAAAACCCCAATCGCAAGCCGAGATGGAGGAGTTCATCCGCAGTCTGCGGGGATTTTTGAAGGGGGACGATTCGATTGCTGAAGCGCGCGAGCGCGGGCACCGGCTGGAGAAATGAAGGAAAGGTACATTCTCGACGCGAGCGCACTCATCGATTTTTCTGAAGCTGGGCCAGGTATGCGGAAAGTTGAGCAGTTGCTTCAGGCAGCGGCGCGGGAGCAAGCTGCAATTCTGGTTTCGGTGATGAATCTGGGCGAGGTCTTTTACTGGACCTGGCAAAAGCGCGGCGAGAATATGGCCCGCAAAGCCGTCGACAGTTTATCGAGCCTGCCAATCGACATCGTCGCCGTCGATCTTCCCCTAGCGGTCAAGGCGGGAGAAATCAAGGCGCTCCACCACATTTCGTATGTTGACTGCTTGGCAGCGGCTCTGGCTACCCTAAATCAAGCCACTCTGGTGACCTCGGACCGCGACTTTGAAAAGCTCGGCCGCAACTTTCCCATCGCTTGGCTCCCGCGCCGCTGAGTGCACGCGGCGGGTGCTAGAATCGCGGCGATGCCCAACCCTTCCGCCACCACTCGTGCTCGCAAAATCAAGCTCATCCTCTTCGACGTCGATGGGGTTCTTACGGATGGCAAAATCTGGATTTTTCCCTCGCCTGCAGTGGTCCAGATGCCAGTCGCCGGGTCTCCCACTCAAACTTTGCTGGAGAGGTCTGCCCAGCCTGCTGGCCGACCTGAGGTTGGACCACACGTCGCGACTCTGATCGAAGCCAAGGGATTTCACGCGCACGATGGCACCGGTATTTCACTTGCCCGCCATGCCCGCATCAAAACTGGCGTCATTACCAAGCGTGTCTCGGAGACCGTCGCGCTGCGTGCCCGCGATCTGAGGATCGATCACGTTTATCAGGGCATTCAGGACAAGGCCAGAGTCTTCAAGCAGATACTCGAAATCGATGGTATCACCGCGGCTGAGGCCGCTTTCGTGGGTGACGATGTCATCGACCTCCCGGTCATGCGCAAGTGTGGCCTGGCGATTGCCACCAGGAACGCGCGACCCGAAGTAAAGGCCGAAGCGCACTGGGTCACGCCCCACGCCGGCGGAGACGGCGCCGCGCGTGATGCCGTCGAGTACATCCTCAAAGCGCAAGGCAGATGGAAGAAGGCGGTGGCCGACTACATCGGAGAAGGATAAAAACGGAAAGCTCTCAGGGCCGCAAAGATTCAGGGTTCAAAGACACGAGCGGAGGATGGGTGCCGAGATTGGAGCGACGCAATCTTGGAGACTCTGCAACCTTGAAACTCCTGAAAGCGCGCAACTTTGAAACGTTTTTTGTTCGAAACCACCCACCGGTTGCTTGCTTGGGGCGTGCTCGGGTTCGCAACCGGTGGGCTTTTTCTCCTTACTCACGTTTTGTTTTCAGGAGCAGTAGACTCACAAACACAGATGCCACGTTAAAGTTTCGTGGCTTTTGCCGATTTCTGCCTTTCGTTGCTAACCCATTCCAGGGCTGCTGGGTACGGGTTAGTTCTGTATGGCCACCGTCTTTGCGGCCATCAGCTCCGCGAAGCGTGGATCTTTGCGCAGCGAACTGAATTCCTCGTCCTTGTATACATTGTTGATGTCCTTATAGCCCTCTTCCTTGGCCTTCTTCAGGTAGTGCAAGGACCGGTCAGACGATCCGTTCTTTGCAAACAGCTTGGCAAGAACATAATCGTAGTGGGCAATGTCCTCCGGCGATGGCAGTTTCGCCTGTACGCCCTGTCCCCGCGTTGCGCGGTCGAAGATATCCGGTTCGATATGGAGAGCCATGGCATAATCGGCCATTGCTTTCTGATATTGTTTCTTGGCAAACAGCGCGGCCGCCCGATTGTTGTAGAAAACAGCCTCATCGCCATCGAGTTGGATCGCCTTGTCATAATATCGAATGGACTTTGTGTAGCTTGACCCCTCGTAATAGACGACCGCCAGATTCGCGTAAGCGTTGGCATATTTCCTGTCGATTTTGATCGCCTCTTGGAAACTCTTTCGCGCTGCTCGCCACCGGTGCAGCAAGAGCTCCTGCATGCCGATCTTGTTGATGAGAACTACATTGTGCGGGTCCTTCTCCAGAGCGGCGTGGTAATAGTCGATGGCATCAAGGTAGTACTTCTCCGACTGCAACTCGTCTCCCCGGCTCTCCAGTTCTTTCGCGGTGTCTCCGGGCGCCGGAGGTTCGACCCGATGAAGGGGCGGAGGACCAACCTCCAACTGTTCGAGGTTTTGCGCATGAAGCGGAGCGACCAGGAGCGCGGGCAGAATCGATAAACTCAGAATCAGCGCCGCAAAGAGCCGAGTGGAGAATGCAATAACCCACGGCATTGCCACAGGTGAAGACCGCATAGCGACCTCCTGAAATGAACGTGCACGGACTCGACGAAAAGAACTTTCCCCGCACCCCGGTTTTGTTTCCCGTACCTTGCTCGCCACCGCCAGAAGGCTTGCGGAGAGGGCCCTTCCCGTGCGGTGCCACCCCAGCGGCTGTGAAGCCGCACTCAAGAACACAGCATTGACCGCAACGCTAAAGCATTGCGCCACCCAAAATCAAGGGGGCAACTACGGCGGAGTAGCCCCATTCCCCGCAGGTTTAGATGGCGGCGTGGTGTTTTTGTCACTCTTTGCAGAGTCCCCCTTGTCGCCATCCCCCTTGAATACGTCGGCAATCTTACCGAAGAAGCTTTTCTTCTTCTTGCCCTCTTGTTCGGTTTGGACACCGGCCGCCGCCTCGGTGTTCCCGTTTGTTGTGGGAGGTGGCAGCGCCCGTTCCGGACTGCCTCTAAAGATGCGCGAGAAAAACCCCTGGACCCCGTTTGTCTGGTCGCAAGTGTCATGTGGCTCGGTGCCGGCGACGAAGGCGATCGTGTAATCGTCAGGGCAGGCAGGAGTTGCCAAACGGTTGGTCATCTTGTCGAGTTGAACGTCGATCACGCCTTCCGGTTGCCGGAAGGGCATGACATCGGAATATTCTGGTAGCGTCACCACCTTCTTCATGAATTCGGCCCAGATGGGTGCCGCAGTTTGCGCGCCGCTCAACCGGATGTCGCTGTAGTCGTCATAACCCACCCATACAATGCAGAGCAGATTACTTGTGTAGCCGGCGAACCAGCCATCGTGTGAAGTTCCGGTCTTGCCCGCCGCCGGAGCCGTGAAGCCGCGCTGCCGAACCCCATAGGCCGTTCCAAAGTTCATCACGCCTTCCAGCATGTTGGTCATGACAAAAGCAACCCGGGGATCGAGAACGTCTTTGCGTTCAGTGGCGAAGTTTACGATGACGTCGCCTTTCGCATTGCGCACAGAAGTCACGAACAGCGGGGACAGCCGCACTCCTCCATTGGCGAAGGTCGTGTAGGCCGACGTCATATCCACAGGTGTGGCGTCGTACGCTCCCAGAGCCATGGCGGGCGTCGCTTTTACCGATGCGATTCCCGCCGCCCGCGCCAGGTCTGCCACCTTGTCGTAGCCTACGGTTTCCGCTACCTTGACGGTTGCATTATTGAGCGAGAGCGCCAGCGCGTAACGCAGAGTCACGTCCCCGTGGTATTCCTCTTTGTAATTGCGCGGCTCATAGATCTGGTCGCCATAGGCGAAGGTGGAAGGTTGGTCGCTCACAATCGAGGCCGGAGTCAGCACGGTGCTCGATCCGTCGAGCGCCGTGTTCATGGCGGCGGCATACACGAAGGGCTTGAAGATGGATCCCGTGGGACGTTTTGCCAGCGCGTGATTCAACTGGCTCAGCGCATAATTGCGGCCGCCTACGAGGGCCTTGATCTCGCCGGTGTGAGGATCCATCGCGACCAGCGCGACTTGCGCCTGCGGGCCCGGCAAAACCGTTGTCTCAAACTTGTTCTTGCCGACCCTGGTCTTCTTGGTCCGCATCCGGGTGACCTGCTCATCGACCAGCTTGATTCCGGTTTCGACGGCCTGCGCAGCGGTCCGCTGCAGATCGGGATCGAGAGTTGTGTAGATGCGGTAGCGCTGTTCGTTTACCTCATGCTCGTTGAGCTTGCTCAATACTGTGTCGCGAACCATGTCAACAAAATAGGGAGCGTCGCTCGCTTCGACATTGGGAGGGGCAAGTTTCAGCGGCGCGGCTTTGGCTTTGTCCGCTTCCGCGCGGGTGATGGCTCCATTCTCCACCATGGCTTCCAGCACTGTATTCCGCCGATCCATCGCGCGCTCGGGATGCCGATAGGGTGACAAATAGCTTGGGGCCTGGATCAGCCCCGCCAGCAGGGCCGCTTCCGGCAGGGTGATGTCCTTCAGATCTTTATTGAAGTAAGAGTGCGCGCCCTCGGCGAACCCCGAGATTGTGAATGATCCCCGCTGGCCCAGGTCGACGCGGTTCGCATAGAACTCGAAAATCTGCTGCTTGGAAAATTTCTGTTCGAGCTCCACCGCGATCAGCATTTCGATCATCTTGCGCTTGAACGTCTTCTCGGGGCTGAGGAAGAACGCCCGCGAGAGCTGCATGGTGATGGTCGATCCGCCCTGCTGGTGACGCTGGTGGGTGAAGTCGATCCATGCGGCTTCCGCGAGCCGCATGAAGTTGACGCCGCCGTGCTGGAAGAACCGGCGGTCTTCGATGGAGACGACCGCGTCCACCATGACTTTGGGGATATCGGTGTACTTCACCAGTTCGCGCTTGGAACGCTGCTCCGCATCAAACAGCGAGGCTACCGGCTGCGGCTCCAGTTCATAAGCTTCCAGATCTCCCGCCGAGCGACTTGCGATTTCACTTACCGCGCCATCCTCTACCGTGATGGTTGCCGGCTCCGGGCTGTGATAGGATTCCGGTCCCGGGAGCACTTCAATCGACTTGCCATGCAAGCGGAAACTGCCGAGCGGCGAGGACTCGTCCTTTTCCGAATAGCCGGCGCGGCGCAATTGCGATGCAATCTCTGAAATGGTGTACTTCGACCCGAGCCGTACAACTTGCGGACTGGCATAGATTTTTGCCGACGTAGCAAACAGCGGTCCCCGGAAACGTTGCTCGATAATCCGGTCGTACTTTACATACCAGTAGGCAAAAAAGGCGCTTACCAGCAGCGACAGCGTAATGAATCCCAGGAATGCGTATTGCACCACGGGGTCGGTCTGCCGCCCGCGACCTTTGCCACTGCCGCCCGCGACCCTGCGAGCCTTCGGGATTTTCACTTTGAGGGCCAAGATCTGATAGTTCCCCATCCCTGAAGCAATTTCCGTTCCGCATCGTTCTTCGTTTTCCGGATCGGAAATGCGTTTGAAATAAGAGGATCGCTGTTGATTCTAAATCAGGAGCGGCTATCCTTCCTTGTTTGGATGCGTGTCAAGGTAGCAACGGGTGTGTCCGCGCGTGCTTCGAATGTGTGGTTGTTCCCAGAAGAGAGCAGAAGTTGAGAGTTCGCGGCGGGCGGGTGCAGGCCCATCTGCGCTTAATAGATGCCCTTATTCGAACTGGAAGGATGGAAGTTCAAGGTCGTCGAATATCCGGGCAGGTCGACGGGCACGCTGTATTCGGCTTCGATCGTGAGTGTTCCGGTGCCGAATCCGCCGATGCGCGACACTTTTATCTGTTGCGGCGTCAGAGGAATGTCGTATTCATGGGCATGTTTAATGACTGCCTTGCGAATGTCTTCTTCTGAGCGGGAGGTGTAAGTGGACTGCAGAGCTTCTTCCTTGAGCGCATCCTCAAACTCGTAGTTGGAGAAAAACGGGGGGACCACTTTGATGCCCGCCATGATCATTGCCACAAACACGCCGAAGCCCAAGACCAGTTTCAAAGTCGCCATCGGATTCGCTCGCCCATTCGAGTCGGATTTCCATGGGCTCCCTCGCTGCCGATGCCCATGCGCCCGCAAATTGCCCAGTCCCGGACTACCGGACCAGACGAAGCAAATGCTCGCTTACAGCTGAAATCTTAATGTCTTCGCGGGCCAGAGTCGAGCGCCGAACGACCTCGACCAAATCTTCGGTAACCTTCTTTCCGGCATTGATTCTAAAGGGGATACCTATCAAATCCGCGTCCTTGAACTTGACTCCTGGGCGTTCGTCCCGATCGTCGAGCAATACGTCGAGTCCGGCCGCATCCAACTCGCGGGCGATCTGCTCAGCGGTGGTTCGGACTTTCTCGTCCGATGTATTCGTCGCTACCACGACTACGTCAAATGGAGCGATGGCAGGGGCGAGCCAGAATCCATTGGGATCGTTATTCTGTTCGATCGCGGCCGTGAGAATGCGCTCGATGCCAATCCCGTAGCTGCCCATGATCACGGTCAGTTCTTTGCCATTCTTATCGAGGACGTGTGCTCCCATGGACTCCGAATACTTATAGCCCAGCTTGAAGATGTGCCCGATTTCGACCGCCGTGTCGATGCGCAGAGGGGCGCCGCAATTCGGGCAGCCTTCGCCGGAGGTCACACTGCGCACATCGGCTGCAATCGTGTACTGGAAGTCTCTGCCGGGCGTCACATTCTTCAAGTGATAGTCGAGCTTATTGGCTCCACAGATCATATTGACGCGCCCCACGAGGCCTTCGTCGAGAACCACGGTTACGGCGCGCGGATCGGCGGGCTGCTTCTTCGCCTCCCACTCGCCCAGCAATTCCCTGGGACGGACCACGAGACCGATGGGCCCGATGAAGCCTGCCGGACCCTGAAAGTACCTCTCCAATTCCTCGGTCTGCATGGGACGAAGCGTTGCGGCTTTGGCGAGGGTGAGGAGTTTGGTCTCATTCACGCTGTGGTCGCCGCGCAGAAACACGATGAGGGGCTGCTCCTGAGTTTTTCCTGCAGCGTCAGGTTTTTGCGCCATGTAGGCGACGGTTTTGATGTCCTGCTGGGCGGAGATCTGCAGGAACTCTGCTACATCCGCAATCGCGCCTTTGCCGGGGGTGTGGATCGGGAGAGGTTTGCCATCGCCTTCGGGCTTCAGGTCCTCGATGGGAGCGAGCTTTGACGTGGCTTTCTCCAAATTCGCGGCGTAGCTGCACTGCTCACAACTCACTACCAGGTCTTCACCGGCGGGCGTGCGGACCATGAATTCCTGCGACTGCGATCCGCCCATGGCACCAGAGTGCGCGTCGATCACCATGTACTTGAGGCCGCAGCGGTCGAAGATCCGGCAGTAGGTGTCATGATGCTTCTGATAGGAAACATCCAGTCCGGAGGCATCGATATCGAACGAATATGCGTCCTTCATGATGAACTGACGAACCCGCAGCAATCCCGATTTCGGGCGAGGCTCGTCGCGGAACTTTGTTTGAATCTGGTACCAGATCTGCGGCAGTTGTTTGTAGCTGCGCAGTTCTTTACGGGCGATGTCGGTCATGACTTCTTCGTGCGTCATACCCAGACACAAATCGGCGCCCTTGCGGTCCTTGAGGCGAAACATGTTGTCTCCCATTACCGACCAGCGGCCGCTTGCCTCCCAGATTTCGCGGGGATGCAGCGCGGGGAGATAAAACTCCTGTCCAATCTTGTCCATCTCCTCGCGGACGATGCGCATGATTTTCTGCGTGCTGCGGTTGCCCAGGAAGAGAAACGAGTAAATGCCCGCCCCGAGTTGCCGGATATACCCGGCCCGGACCAACAGTTTGTGGCTCGCTACCTCGGCATCAGCCGGGGCCTCGCGCAAAGTAGGAATAAAAAGTTCGGACCAACGGTGCATAGTTGAGTTTCCTGATCGCAAAGGGATGTCCGATTGTAAATGATGGGCGGGGGGCGATTGCTGGCGAACGATTGCGGACGAATGCATTCCACCCATTTCCGTGGTTCTAAAGCGCTCGCACAAGTCGCCGGACCGTGGGACACTGGATCCATGCCAAAACGAAATCTTCGCATCGTGAGACGAGTTAGAAATACGCCGGTGCTGGGAATCTGCGAGTCCTGCAATGCGCAGTTCGCCGGAGATCCGCTGAGCGGCAACGCGCAGTCCTGGATTCAAAAACAATTCAACGCTCACAAATGCGAGCCCACGAATGCGACCCAGATGGAACCGGATGCGAAAGCAGCCGGCCAGAAATAATTCCTCGCCTGCGGTCTTGACCTGGTTCGGGTGAACCGGCTGCGCTATGCCGCGAGGCGGCGGAGAATGTCCTTACCCAGCTTTTGCGTCTCGCCGAAGAATTTCTGGTACTCCAGAAAGATCCGGTTCAACTCCAGCGCCTCATCGGCGGAGAGTTTCCTGCGCAGCATCATGTCGCGCACATGAACCGGATTGGGCAGCGTTGCTTCTTCGTTCAGTTCTTCGAGAGCAGTCGATGGATTGTAGTGGTACATGAAGCTATTGTAAGCGCGAATCAATCGCGTGAGGCGTCGGCGGGCAACCCCGCGCGTATTTTGGGTGCGGTGGGCTGAGGCACCCGTCCTGATCGTGATATCATCCCTCGCGTGCCGGGCGGACGCACCAACGAGCAGTGGATCTCGCAATATAGCTCCAGCCATCGGCATCCGGTGAACCGGCTGTGCCACACGCTGGGCATACCGACCATTCTGCTTTCGCTGCCGGTTTTTGTGGCCAGCATCTTCTTCCATCGGCTGTGGGTCTACGCACTTGCTTTGTTCCTGATCGGATGGGCGCTCCAGTTCATCGGCCACGCATTCGAAGGCAAAGCCCCGGAATTCTTCCATGACTGGCGGTTTCTGTTGGTGGGCGTGCACTGGTGGTGGGCGAAGATTCACGGCCGGGCGTGATCTGCTGAGGACCCCCCTCCCCCCTCTTACGTCGGTATATTAGAATCAATCAGTTAGAGTAAGTTAGACGCCAAAGTATTCAAACAATTGGAGTTGAACTTAGTTCTTATAAGTCTTTTCCTGGCTATCGCTTAGGCTTGCTTTTGGCCATTTCTGCCTGTTCCGTCGCTGCAAAGTATTCGGGAATAAGGAGTTATTGGCAAAGTCTTGAGCGCGTGAGAGTTAGATGCGAGATTTGCTCTTTCCTGTCCCCCGGCCATTCTGTCCTCAAAGACCACTTCGAGAGTCAACGCCTCGGGCGCTCTACATCTATGTTGACCGGTTAGTCGGCTAAGTCAAGGAATTTCGGGTGGCGATTAAGGAATTGTCCAAGGGCGGCGCGTGCGCCTTTACCCTCGCAGTGTGCTCAAGCAAGGCATATGGGCCGGTGTGGCGGCCCGCCGCTAAACAGCTAGGATAGTTGACATCCGTGCTGTCGGCAGCTAGGATATTGTTTGTCATAACTGATAAACGCTCTGTGGCAGGGAAAAAGGGGAGAAGGCGGGACAAGCGGGAGAAGCGCGTTGATCAAACGCTCTATCTCTCGGGCATTCGAAAGGGCGCGGTGCTCAAGGAGGAAGTGTGGTACGAGGGCGACCGCGTAGTAAAGTACAGTTTGGCTTACGTCAATCCTCGAATTTGCGCTGAGGACAATGGACGCGTTCTCGGCTATGACAACACGCACGACGATCATCATCGCCACTCCAAGGGGACGGTAGAAAAAGTTGAGTTCCATGGTTACGAGGCGCTGGTGACAAGGTTTGAGGCCGAGTTATACGAGCTGTGGAGGGCCGAAGATGGACAGGACGACGCGCAATAAAAGCAAGGTTCGCGTTACGAATGACGGCGTGAAGGGTTTCTTGGGCCGGGCGCGCGAGCATGCCCGCAGGCTCGATAGGGGCGAGGAACTTGCGCCGGAGGTTACGGTTTCCTTCGAAAACGCCAACGACATCGTGTCGGTTCTTTCGCCGCAGCGGATCCGCATTTTGGAGCTTGCGAAAAAAGGGCCAAAGCCGGTCGCGAGTTTGGCCAGCGGATTGAACCGCGATCTGCGGGCGGTCAGCCGCGACGTTGATTTATTGGAACATTTCGGGTTGCTCCGCTCCCGCTACGAAACAAATCCCGGACATGGGAAGCGCCGCATCGTGGAACCGCGCGCGGCGAAGTATGAGTTAGTGGCGACGGTGTGAGCACAGAACGGTTGGGGTCGTCCCTGAAGCCCACTCATTAGCAAAGGACGCGAATGAGTCGGGCACCCGGTTTTGCCGGGAAAAGTCCTGCGGGGCGCGGGGTATCGGCCTTAAGAGCGATCTTCGAGTTCGTTCTTGGCTGCGGACAAAAACCCCGCCCAAGCGGAGCTTGAGCGGGGCACCCTCGCGAGTCTTTCGGACGCGCTAGGCCGGGCCACCCGCCATTTGTTACTTCAATAATTTGGTTAGAGTCCGCTACGACAATGTCCCGTTTCCCCACCTTACTCCCCTCGCTGCGGCAATCGCTCTCAAGTTCTCCAAGCCATCAATCAGATTTGCTGTTTGAGTGCTGTCGAGATTCACCGCAACGCCGTCGCCCGAGCGTAATTCCGACAACTTCACATCTTTCGTGTCCTCCCACGCATCCGTGCTGCTCTTTCGCTGACAGATCAATCACCCTTTCACGAGCCACTTGTCCTCGTCTGGCCTTCGAACAAACATCGCTCGGAAAATCCGGCGGGTGGTGCTCGCCTCGCTAAGCACGATATCGCTAACATCCGCTGACGTGGACGACGTCCTTGCTACAGTGAAGTGCTCCATTCGGGTACCTCATCTGTCGATCCTACTCAATAACCTCATAACGGAACAAGATGGTGTCGAAGACCTAGCGCGGCCCGGCGGACGGCAAAAAAAATGGGGGACGGCTGAGCCGCCCCCATTCCGGTACGCGGGGCTGGAAGCCCCGCTCTTCCACCAACTGCTCTATGTCCCTTCGTTCCAGCTGGCCAGGTACTCTTCCTGCTCGGAGGTCAGGCGGTCGATCTTGATGCCCATCGATTCGAGTTTCAGCTTGGCCACGCGTTTGTCGAGGTCGACTGGAACTGTGTAGACCCTTTTTTCCAGCGATGCGTGATTTTTGGCCATGTACTCGCAGCAGAGGGCCTGGTCGGCGAAGCTCATATCCATTACTGAGGCGGGGTGGCCTTCGGCGGCGGCTAGATTGATGAGGCGGCCTTCGCCTAGCAGGTTGATGCGGCGTCCGTCTTTCATGGTGAACTCTTCGACGAAAGTGCGTGTGGTGCGCCGGGAGGATGACATCTTTTCTAGCGCTGGAATGTCGATCTCAACGTTGAAGTGTCCGGAGTTGGAGATGATCGCGCCATCTTTCATGGCTTCGAAGTGCTGCTTGGCGAGGACGTTCTTGTTGCCGGTCACGGTGCAGAAGACGTCGCCGAGTTTGGCGGCTTCGTCCATGGACATGACGCGGAAGCCATCCATGACGGCCTCGAGGGCTTTGGTGGGATCGACCTCGGTGATGAGGATTTCGGCGCCGGCGCCGCGGGCGCGACTGGCTAGGCCACGTCCGCACCAGCCGTAGCCGGCGACCACGAACTTCGATCCGGCTAAGAGAAAGTTCGTCGCGCGGATAATGCCGTCGATGGTGGATTGTCCGGTGCCGTAGCGGTTGTCGAAAAGATGCTTGGTATCGGCGTCGTTGACGGCGATGATCGGGTAACGGAGAACACCTTCCTTGGCCATGGCGCGGAGGCGAATCACGCCGGTGGTTGTTTCTTCAGTGCCGCCAAACACGCCCGCCAGTTCGGCCTGGCGCTTGGTGTGCAGAACGCCGACCAGGTCGGCGCCGTCGTCCATGGTGATCTGCGGTTTGTGGTCGAGCACCGCCATGATATGCGAGTAGTAAGAATCGTTGTCCTCACCCTTGATGGCGAAGACGGGAATGTTGTAGTCGCGCACCAGGCTGGCGGCCACGTCGTCCTGGGTGGAGAGCGGATTCGAGGCGCAGAGGGCCACGTCGGCGCCGCCATCGCGCAGGCAGACCATGAGGTTGGCGGTCTCGGCGGTGACGTGCAGGCAGGCCGAGATGCGGATGCCTTTGAGGGGCTGGTTCTTGATGAATTCCTTGCGGATAATCTGCAGGACCTTCATCGACTGGTTGGCCCACTCGATGCGCTTTTTGCCGAGATCGGCCAGTTCGAAATTCTTAACGTCGCTGAGTATTGTAGAGGTTGCCATGTTCTCCTATCCCCGGATGAAAAGTCAAAAGTCAGAAGTCAGAAGTCAAATTGAAGAAGTAACTATGTGGACTCCTGCGTTTGTCGTTTGGGCCTTGAACTTGTCGAAGTCGAAAAAAGTAAGACATCAGACCGCCGAAGCCGACTTAAGATCGATCTTACTTCTGCAATCTGACTTCCGACTTCTGACTTATTTTCTTGCCCCCACGTGCTCGTGCTTTAAGCCTGCCTCGGTAGCGAGTTTTGCGGCTTTGTCGGTTTTTTCCCAGGTGAAGTCGGGATCGTTGCGGCCGAAGTGGCCGTAGGCAGCGGTCTTTCGATAAATCGGACGGCGCAGGTTCAGGGAATCCATGATGCCGCGCGGGGTGAGGTTGAAGTTTTTCCGCACCAGATCCGGAATCACGTTGACGTCGACTTTTTCCGTGCCGAAGGTATCGACGAGAACGCTGACCGGTTCGGCGACACCGATGGCGTAGGCGAGTTGAACTTCACAGCGCTCGGCGAGTCCCGCGGCCACGATGTTCTTGGCGATGTAGCGCGCCATGTAGGCGGCCGAGCGATCGACCTTGGTCGGATCCTTGCCACTGAATGCGCCGCCGCCATGCCGTCCCATGCCGCCGTAGGTGTCGACGATGATTTTGCGGCCGGTGAGGCCGGAGTCGCCCATGGGGCCGCCGATGACGAATCGGCCAGTGGGATTGATGTGATACTTGGTATCTTCATCGAGCAGGTTGGCGGGAATTACGGCCTGAATGACGTGCTTCAAAATCTCGGAACGAAGTTGATCGTTGCCGACAGTCTCAGCATGCTGGGTGGAAACGACGACGGCATCGACGCGCTTTACCTTACCCGGCGCGGAATATTCAACTGTGACTTGTGATTTTCCATCGGGACGAAGGTATGGGCAGGTGCCGTTCTTGCGGACTTCAGAAAGCTTCATGCAGAGCTTGTGGGCCAGCGAAATGGGCAAGGGCATGAGTTCCGGCGTCTCATTGCAGGCGTAGCCGAACATCATTCCCTGGTCGCCGGCGCCGCCGGTATCGACGCCCATGGCGATGTCGCCGGACTGCTTGTTGATGCTGGAAATTACCGCGCAGGTATTGGAGTCGAATCCATAGACGGCGTTGTCGTAGCCGATGGACTGGACGACTCCGCGAACAAGGTTTTGAAAATCGACATAGGCTTTGGTGGTGATTTCACCGGCGATGACGACGAGGCCGGTACAGGTGAGGGTTTCGCAGGCAACGCGGCTGGTGGAATCTTCCTGCAGGCAGGCATCGAGAATGGCGTCGGAAATCTGGTCGGCGATCTTATCGGGATGGCCTTCGGTCACGGATTCAGAGGTAAACAGAAGACGATTTCTTGCTGGCAAGCTGGTATCTCCTCAAGGCGACTTCGAGCCTTTGCTTGTGATCAGGGGGCTTTAATGCGCCGCAGGCTCTCAACCGGTTTGGTTATGAATCTATCTTCAAAGCGGTACCAGAAAACGGTACCAGAGATGGCCCGCCAGCGCAACGAAATTGGCCGAGCAGGTCGTGCCGAACATTGAGCGGAAGGAGGCCGCATTGAACGGGGCGGGAGCGACGGTAAAAGGCAGAAAAGAAAGAACTAAATTCGGGTCTTGTCTACGGATTTGCGGCTGGATTTAGAGGGTTGGGTAACAATCCGGCAGGGCCAATCGTAATGGTCTTGACCTGGCCGGGATCGCCGCCCACATCCAGCTTTTTTCCGTTGAGCAGGAAATCCAGGGCGCCGACATTGCCCGCTTTGATGACGATTTCTCTGCGTCCATGAAAGGTGCGCTCGCCACGGGGCTCCAGGGTTTCAGAAGGGATGGGTCTGGAATCGACGGTGGCGGCAATCCAGCTTTGATCGCGCGCGTGAACGACGACGGTGAATTCGCCGGACGCGGGAGTGGTGGAGGATTGGGTCGGCGGGGAAATCTGGCTGCCAGGCGACGGAGTTCCTTCGCTGGATGTCGCCGCGGGGCCAGGCGCGGAGTTCATGGTTGCGCTGACTGGCGACGGCTGGATCCCAGAAGTGCTGGTCGAGGAAGTGGAATTTTCGGGCGGCGCCGCAGCTGATTGCAGGGCAGGCTTCGCGGTAGGAGTATGCGTTACCAACCGTTCCTGCTCGCGGCGGCGATGGCTCCAAAGCGAAAGGGCGAGCGCAACGGCGAGCAGAACGACGGCAAACGCGCCCCAAGGGAGCGGCCGGGAGGGAGAGTCGGAGATGGCTTCGAGACGGTTGATTCTTTGTTCCGTTTCGCGGGCTGCGTTTTCGCGGGCGGCATCGCGGCCGGGCGCTTCGGGGCCGACAGGGGCGGCTTCGCCGGAGGCCTGCAAATAATCGGCGACGGCCTGATCTTCGTCGAGGCCAAGGACGCGAGCGTAGGCGCGGACGAAGCCTTTGTTGAAAATGCCTCCCGGCAACTGGTTGAACTTTTCTTCTTCGAGGGCCTGGAGCATGCGGGTGCCGATTTTGGTGGACGAGGAAATCTCTTCCAGGGTGATCTTGCGCTTCTCGCGTTCGAGCTTCAGTTTTTCGCCGAAGGAAGGCAACCGAGTCTCCTGTGGGTACGTGATGACGGTGGCAATTTTACTCTTTGAGGACGAACCATAATAAGGCATGCGGGGTGATAGGCGCGGTGATTAACTGGCAGCGGGTTTTTGAGCATTTGGAGGACTTGCGAAATTCGGGGTCCCGGCGAACCGGGTGGGCGGATGTCCAGAACCCGGTCGGTGAGGTTCAAACGGTATCACCGATGGTGAATGGTTTGCGGCGCTGCGATCGAAACCTCTCAACATCGGGGGCGCTCAACATCAGGGCACCGTACCGCAGGTGCCGAGGGCGCAACCGTCTAGACGCATCGGCTGTGAGTATGGTCCCAGGTTGGCACCGCTGGTACCTGTTACCATCGTTCGTTGCCCGCCCAGCGCGGCAAAACCTATAATTTTATATTCCCATCCGCTACGAGGAGTTGATGCCAGAGGCTGCGGGCACGTCCCCAATTCGCCTGTCGCAAGAGTTGACGATCTTTCACGACGTCGCCAAGGCGTTGACTTCGTCACTCAATCTGGATTCCATCCTGCAGACCATCATGGAAAAGATGGCGGAATATTTTCGTCCGGACACGTGGTCGTTACTGATGGTGGACGAAGAAAAAGATGAGCTGTATTTTGCGATCGCAGTGGGCGCGGCTGCCGAGGTACTGGCGAAGGCCAGACTCAAACTGGGGGAGGGAATTGCGGGGTGGGTGGCCAAGCATGGACAACCTCTCATTGTGCCGGATGTACGGGCGGATACGCGTTTCTCATCGCGGCTGGACGAGATGACGCAGTTGCAAACGCGCTCGGTGATCTGTGTGCCGCTACGGTCGAAGCACCGCGTGCTGGGTGTGATCCAACTGATCAATGCGAACGTAGGGCTGAGCGAACAGGAGATGTTTTTTCTGCAGGCCTTGTGCGACTATGCGGCCATTTCCATTGAAAATGCGCGGTCGGTGGAGAAGATTCAGGAACTCACGATCACCGACGATTGCACAGGTTTGTTCAATGCGCGGCATCTTTATAAGACGCTCGAAACCGAGGTCTACCGGTCGGCGCGCTTTGGCTACCAGTTCAGCGTGATTTTCATCGATCTCGACCACTTCAAATCGGTCAATGACACGCATGGCCACCTGGTAGGAAGCCGATTGCTGGCTGAAATTGGATACCTGATCAAAGCGCAACTGCGGCTGATTGATTTCGCGTTCCGCTATGGCGGAGACGAGTTTGTGGTGCTGCTGCCGCAAACCAGTAAGGATCAGGCAGTGGTGGTGGCGCGCCGTTTGCAGGATTCCATGCGCACGGGAAATTTCTGCACCGAGCAGGGATTGAACCTGAATGTGCGCGCCAGCATGGGACTCGCAACCTTTCCACATGATGCGCAGACGCCGCATGACATCATCAGGCAAGCCGACGAGATGATGTACGTGGTGAAAAACACGACGCGGGACAATATTGGGGTGGCGTCGCGGGGAATGGTGGAGACGTAAAGTCGCGAGGTGAGAGGTAAGAGGTCAGATTGCAGAGGTTGAAGCCTTAAGCCTTTCACTTCTGTAATCTGACCGATTACCTGTTTCTCTCACCCTCTGCAATCAACCTTCTTGCTCTCAATTTCCAAGCGCGGACGCCCAGGCGGGGTTGCCTCCCAACATGCTACTGCCTCTCGCGCTTCTTCAGGTCTTTCGGCGCGTCGGTTTTCGGCGGCTCAGGCGACTCCGGCTTTGTGGCAAAGGAATTGGCGGGGGCATTCGGGTTCACGCCGAAATCCCAGACATACATGTTGATCGAGTCCTTACCCATCACTTCGGCAACGGCATATTCGCCATTGGGCAAGGGATCGATGGGAGTGAGCTTGATCCAGCCTCCGGTCATGGGTGTCGCGGTGGTGGGCACGAAGCGCTCGTCGGTTTTGGACTTGCCGGTGACGGTGGTCTTTACGGCTCCGGCCAGGCGCTTGTTGCCTTTCGACTCGATGCGAATGATTTTGAACCGTTCGGTGGGAGGAAGTGGCGGCGGCTCGCCCGGAGCCGAGGCCACCGCGGGCGCACCCGGCCCGGTATCGAAGTTGATGTAGAGCGACGGAACGGCGGTGTGCGACTGCACCTTGGCATGGGCGTCGGGCAGTTCGATGGTCTGTTTCGCGCCGGCTAAGGGATTGATTGCGGCCCGCAGAATATTCGACTTCATGCTGCGATTCAGATCGCTGCCGGACTGCTGGATCTCGGCCAGCTGCGGCTGGTTCTGGTAGGTATCGAGGAGAAATACGCCGCCTTCATCGGAGAGCCGGAGGCCGGGCGCGACCTGCGGAGAGCGGGCTTCGGCGGCCTGGCGCTCGGCATCGAGTTCCTTGTCGAGTTCGACGGCCTCGGGAATGGGAGTGCCCGTGACCCGGCCTTCTTCGTACTTCTTTGTAGCATCCCAGTCGACCATCGATTTAGGAACTTCTTCCCACTCGCCGCGCTCAGCGCTGAAGTAGCGGACGCGGTCTCCGTGAATTTCATACTTGGTTACGGACTGGTAGGAGCCGTCCTTGAGGATGAGGCGGCTGGCGAGGGTTTGGGCGGAGAGGGGGGATGAGTAAGAGAACAGCAGGGCGAGCATTGCTATCGCGAGAAGCGCCGTTCTGACTAAGAGTGATCTCACGCCGGGAAACATTATCGGTCTTTTCTGATGCTTCTGGAAGGTTAGATGAGAGGTCCCGTTGGGTCTGGTAAAAACCTGGCAGTCCTCGCCGTGCGGGAGGGACACTGTTTTGGACTATGATTGTTTTTTCCATGACAGGTAATCGATGTTTTAACGTTATCGCGACGACCTTTTGTGCCTTTTTGTTGTTGCTGAACGCGTGCCACAAGCCGGGACAGGAGGCGACTGCTGATCGTCCTCGACTTACTCCAAATGTCGCGATGCACAACGTTACTTTTCGGAGCGCCGCACTCAATCGCGACATGCGGTACCGCGTCGTGTTGCCGGCGAGCATCGCTGCCGGGGTGAAGTTGCCGGTTGTCTACCTGCTGCACGGCGGAGGCGGGAATTTTCGGGACTGGTCCAACTACTCGGACGTCGCGGCATTTGCGGAACGAGGTTTGATTCTAGTGATGCCGGAAGGGGATGACTCGTACTACATGAATGCAGCCGAGCGGCCGCAGTATCGCTACGAAGACTACATTGTTAGCGATCTCATTGCGGCTGCCGAGAGCAAGTTTCCCGTAGCGAAGGGACGCGCGAATCGGGCAGTCGTTGGAGTTTCTATGGGCGGATTTGGCGCTATCAAACTTGCCCTCAGCCATCCCGAGCTGTTTGTCTTCGCTGCCGGAATAAGTCCTGCCGTCGATGTGCCCAGCCGTCCATTCTCGATCAAACGAATTTCACAGTGGCAGCACTACAGATCAATTTTCGGACCTTGGGGAAGTCGGACACGGCGCGAGGGCGATCCTTTTGTGCTTGCCCGATCCGTGGATCCGACGAAGATGCCCTACTTGTTTCTGACTTGCGGCGACCAGGAAGGGTTATTGCCTGCGAATCGAAGTTTTGCTACTTTGCTCGAGAGCCGTCATTTTCGATATGAGTTCCATATAGTTCCTGGTGGACACAACTGGAATCAGTGGGATGAGCAGCTGCCGAGCCTCTTTAAGAGCATGTGGGAGCACTTGGGTTCGAACTGATGGCTGATAGCTGATAGCTGAGGGCTGCTTTTTCCACATTCCCTTCCAGAAAGACTTCTGCCATAATTGATCGTGCACCCCACCTCCACTCCAGCGCACACAGAAACATGTGCGCCGGGGACCCCGGTTTGCACAAACTTTCAATCAAAATTAAAGCGAGGAACGGATGTCGGCAAAGTACATCTTTGTGACGGGCGGAGTTGTGTCTTCTTTGGGCAAGGGACTGGCGGCGGCTTCGATTGGATGCCTGCTGGAAAGCCGCGGCCTCAAAGTCAACCTGATGAAGTTCGATCCTTATCTCAACGTGGATCCGGGAACGATGTCTCCCTTTCAGCATGGGGAGGTTTTCGTTACCGACGATGGAGCGGAAACCGATCTCGATCTTGGGCACTACGAGCGCTTCACGCATGCCAAGCTTTCTCGCGACAACAACTGGACGACGGGGCGTCTTTACGAGCAGATCATCGCCAAGGAGCGGCGCGGCGATTACCTTGGGAAAACCGTGCAGGTGATTCCGCATGTGACGAACGAAATTAAAGCGGCGGCGAAGAAGTGCGCGCAGGATGTGGACGTGCTGATCGTCGAGATTGGCGGGACGGTGGGCGACATCGAGTCGCTGCCGTTTATCGAAGCAATCCGCCAGATGCGGCAGGAATCCGGGCGTGAGAACACGGTGTTTGTGCACGTGACGCTGGTGCCGTTCATTGCCGCCGCGCAGGAATTGAAAACCAAGCCGACCCAGCACTCGGTGAAGGAATTGCTCAGCGTGGGAA